>DASSNC010000141.1:0-38265 GCA_035688305.1 Rhodanobacteraceae bacterium | reverse complement strand
TCATCACCGTGGAGCATCTGCTGCTCGCGTTGCTGGACAATCCGTCGGCATCCGAGGTGCTGCGCGCTTGCGCGGCGAACATCGAGGAGTTGCGCAAGCTCCTCACCGACTTCATCAACGAGCACACGCCGATCGTCACCGGCGACGAGGTCGACACCCAGCCCACACTCGGATTTCAGCGCGTGATCCAGCGCGCGATCCTGCATGTGCAATCCTCCGGGAAGAAGGAAGTCACCGGCGCCAACGTGCTGGTCGCCATCTTCGGCGAGAAGGATTCGCACGCCGTGTATTTCCTGCACCAGCAGGAAGTCGAACGGCTGGACGTGGTCAATTACGTGTCGCACGGCATTGCCAAGATCGGCCACGAGCCCGACGCGGCAGCCGCGCCCGCCGAATCGGGCACGGAAACGGAGCAGGAGGGCAAGGACAAGGACAACGCGCTGGTCGAATATGCGACCAACCTCAACGAGCGCGCGGAGCAAGGCAAGATCGATCCGTTGATCGGTCGCGAGGACGAAATCGAGCGCACCATCCAGGTGCTTTGCCGCCGCCGCAAGAACAACCCGCTGTATGTCGGCGAGTCGGGGGTTGGCAAGACCGCGCTGGCCGAAGGCCTGGCGCTGCGCATCGTCGAGGGCAGGGTGCCCCTGGTGCTGGAGAATGCCACGATCTGGGCGCTCGACCTCGGCGCGCTGGTCGCAGGCACCAAGTACCGTGGCGATTTCGAGAAGCGCCTGAAGGCCGTGATTGCGCAACTGAAGAAGGATCCGAACGCGATCCTGTTCGTGGATGAGATCCACACCATCATCGGTGCCGGTTCGGCTTCGGGCGGCACCATGGACGCCTCCAACCTGATCAAGCCGGTGCTGGCATCGGGCGAGCTGCGCTGCATCGGCTCGACCACGTTCCAGGAGTTCCGCGGCGTATTCGAGAAGGATCGCGCGCTCGCACGGCGCTTCCAGAAGATCGACATCGTCGAGCCGTCGGCGGCCGAAAGCATCGAGATCCTGAAGGGCCTGAAGACGCGCTTCGAGGAGCATCACGAAGTCAGCTACACCGATGAAGCCCTGAAGGCTGCGGTCGATCTGTCGGTCAAGCACATTCCAGACCGACTGTTGCCCGACAAGGCCATCGACGTGATCGACGAGGCCGGCGCCCACCAGCGCCTGCTGCCGGAGGACAAACGCACCGGCAAGGTGGACGTGAACGAGGTCGAGTACATCGTCGCGCGGATGGCGCGCATCCCGCAGAAGCAGGTGTCGGCTTCCGACCGCGACGTGCTGCGTAATCTTGATCGCAACCTGAAGATGGTGATCTTCGGCCAGGACCAGGCCATCGACACGCTCGCCAGCGCGATCAAGATGGCGCGCTCGGGCCTCGGCGACCCCAACAAGCCGATCGGCAACTTCCTGTTCGCCGGACCGACCGGCGTCGGCAAGACCGAAGTCACGCGGCAACTTGCGCTGCAGCTTGGCATCGAACTGGTGCGCTTCGACATGTCCGAGTACATGGAACCGCATTCGGTGTCGCGGCTGATCGGTGCGCCCCCGGGCTACGTCGGTTTCGACCAGGGCGGCCTGCTCACGGAATCCGTGGTCAAGCATCCGCACTGCGTGCTGCTGCTGGATGAAATCGAGAAGGCCCACCCGGATCTGTTCAACATCCTGTTGCAGGTGATGGACCATGGCGTGCTCACGGATACCAACGGGCGCGAGGCGAACTTCCGCAACGTGATCCTGGTGATGACCACCAACGCCGGTGCGCGCCAGGCCGCCGCGCGCAGCATTGGCTTCCTTGAACAGTCGCGCGCCAGCGATGCGATGGAAGTAATCCGGCGCACCTTCACCCCGGAATTCCGCAACCGCCTGGACGCGGTGGTGCAGTTCAAGGCGCTCGACTTCGAGCACATCCTGCGCGTGGTCGACAAGTTCCTGATCGAGCTTGAGGCGCAATTGCTCGAAAAGCGCGTGTCGCTCAACGTCGACGCCGACGCACGCCGCTGGCTGGCCGAACATGGCTTCGACCAGCAGATGGGTGCGCGCCCGATGGCGCGGTTGATCCAGGACAAGGTCAAGCGTGCGATCGCCGACGAATTGCTGTTTGGCAAGCTCGCCGACGGTGGCAAGGTCAACCTTGGCGTGCGCGACGGCGAACTGACGGTGGACACCGAGGCCGCGGAGAAGCTGCCGGCGGTGGTGGAGTAGGCGCGAACCGCGCCGCATTGGCGCGGGCAGGCAGCTCGTGAAATCGGCTGCACCGCGCAGCAACGAAAACGGCGGCCAGTGGCCGCCGTCCTTGTGTACTTGAGCGCGGATCCGCGCTGAGTCCGGCGCGAATCACCGGTTGCGATAAGTGATGCGTCCCTTGGTGAGGTCGTACGGCGTCATCTCGACCTTCACCTTGTCGCCGGTGAGGATGCGGATGTAATGCTTGCGCATGCGCCCGGAGATGTGCGCAGTGACGACGTGTCCGTTTTCCAATTGCACGCGGAACACCGTGTTGGGCAAGGTCTCCTGGACCGTACCTTCCATTTCGATGACGTCGTCTTTGGCCATATTTGCGCTGAGTTGAGGCAGGAAACCGTACATTCTGCCACGATGTGGCCCCGCACGAAAGCAAAACCCTGCAGCGGCCCGCGCGCAATCGCTGCAGCCCACGCTCGCGGCCCGCCGGATATCGCCCATCGGCACAAGCGACGCGACGCTCCGTTGCATCGCAACATGCTACATTTGCCCGCATTTCGGCAAGGCCCTCCATGCGCGTCGTTTGCGTCCAACCAGCACGGGAACCGGTGACATGCGGGGTTGGCCCGATCCGGATCGGCAGCGCGCCGGGCGACGATATCGTCCTGACCAGCACGGGTGTCGAGCGCCACCACGCCACCATCGTGTCCGATGCGCGCGGATTGGTCCTGACCGTCACGCCGGGTTGCCCGCGCGTCTACGTGAATGCGCGGGCGGTGCGCGAACAGGCGTTGTTGCACTACGGCGATACCCTGACGTTCGGCAGCAGCAAGCTGCGGATAACCTCTGACGCGGTGCCTGCGGATGGCAGCGCCCCGCTGCCGGCGTGCGCAGACGACGCGATCGGCCCGGTGGTATTGCGAATGGTGTCCGGCCCCGACTCGGGCCGCGCGGTTGCCGTGGAACCGGAATTGCACCTCGGCGCCGGTACCCGCCATTTCGGCGAATTGCCGTACGCCTGCCGCGTCGCGCGGACTCCCGGCAGCCTGTTGTTCGAAAGCGATGGCGCGCAACCGCGCATCAACGGTTGGCATTGCAAGCGCGCAGTGCTGGGCGCCGGCGACCAGATCACGCTCGGCGACCACCGCATGATCGTCGAGGCACCGGGGCTGCAATACGCCGCGCACATGGCATCGTTGCCGAAAGCGCCGCACCCGGCGGCGGCAACTTCCACGCTCGAGCCCGAACCCGCGGAACCGTCACAGGTCGGAATCTGGGGCCTGATCGTGGCTGCCGCGGTACTGGCCGCAGTCATCGCGCTGATTCTGTATTTCCCGTTGTAACCCGCATTTTCGACGATCGAGGTCATGACAAGCATGTCGCGAGCATGGAATTTCAGCGCCGGCCCGGCCGCGTTGCCGGTCGCCGTGTTGCAACGAGCGCAAGCGGAATTGATGGAGTGGAACAGTGCGCGCGCATCAGTGATGGAAGTCAGCCATCGCGGCAAGGCTTTCATGGAAATGGCGGCGTGTGCGGAATCCGACCTGCGCGAACTGCTGGCGATTCCGGCGAACTACAAGGTACTGTTCCTGCAGGGCGGTGCCACCCAGCACTTCGCACAAATCCCGATGAACCTCTGCGCCGACGGCCAGCGCGCGGACTACATCGTCAACGGCCATTGGGGCGAGAAGGCGGCCGCGGAAGGCGGGTTCTACGCCGACGCACACATCGCCGCGAGTTCGCGGGGGGGCGGCTACCGCAACGTTCCTGCGCGCGAAACCTGGGACATCGACCCGGCTTCGGCATTCGTGCACGTCACCACCAACGAGACGATCCATGGGGTGGCGATGCATGACATCCCCGACGTCGGCGAGGTGCCGCTGGTAGCCGACATGTCCTCGGACATCCTGTCGCAGCCACTGGACGTTGCGAAGTTCGGGTTGATCTACGCGGGCGCGCAAAAGAACATCGGTCCATCCGGCATGGTCGTGATGCTCGTGCGCGAAGATTTGTTGGCGCGCCGTCCGCGCCCGCTGCCGAAGATCTTCCGCTACGCCGAATATGCCGCCGCGGACTCCATGCTCAACACCCCCAACACCTGGGGCTGGTACCTCGCGGGACTGACCTTCCAGTGGCTGAAAGAGCAGGGCGGCCTTGCGGAAATGGGCCGGCGCAACCAGGCCAAGGCCGACCTGTTGTACGCGGCGATCGATGGCTCCAACGGTTATTACAGCAACCCGGTCGACGCCACGGCGCGTTCGCGCATGAACGTGATCTTCAACCTGCACGACGCCGCGCTCGATCCGGTATTCGTGGCCGAGGCCGACCAGGCCGGATTGCTGGCACTGAAGGGACATCGCGCGTTGGGCGGCATCCGCGCATCGATCTACAACGCAGTGCCAATCGAGGGTGTGCGGGCACTGTGCGATTTCATGGCGGAGTTCCAGCGCACCCATGGCTGAGTCTGGGCATTCGAGGAAGCGGGTCAGACCGTTCGACGCCTCGCGGCTCGCCAACCCGGCCACTGCGAAACTGCGCGCCTATGACCCCGGCCACGACCTGCCGGCCTTGCGTGCGCGGTTCGGCAGCGCGATTGCCGAACTTGGCTCCAACGAGAACCCCGTGGGTCCGAGTCCGCGCGCGCTTGCAGCCATGCGTGCGGTGCTGCCCGACAGTTTCCGCTACCCCGACCCACGCGGCCTCGCACTGAAGCAGGCCCTGGCCGGGCGGCTGGATGTCACGGTGGAGCGCATCGTGCTTGGCAACGGATCGCACGAGCTGCTGATGCTGCTGGCGCAGTGTTTTGCCGACCCGAAGCATTCCATCGTGTACTCGCAATTCGGCTTCGCCGTGTTCCCGATCGCGACAGCGGCAGTCGGCGCGCAGGCGATCTGCGTGCCGGCCTTGCCGCGCCGTCATCGCAGTGCGCCGCTCGGGCATGATCTTTATGCTATGGCGCGGGCGATCCGCAGCGACACCCGCATCGTGTACCTCGCCAATCCCAACAATCCAACCGGAACCTGGTTCGACGACAAGGCGCTGGCAGCGTTCCTCGCGCAGGTTCCACGCGACGTGCTGGTGGTGGTCGACGAGGCCTATCACGAATATGTCGATGCACCGGGGCTGACGACGGCGTTGTCATTCGCCGAACGATTTCCGAACCTGATCGTCACGCGCACGTTTTCCAAAGCCTACGGCTTGGCGGGCTTGCGCGTTGGCTATCTGGTAGCCGATCCGAGCGTCGTGGCGGTGCTGGAACGCCTGCGCGAATCGTTCAACGTCAACATGCTTGCGTTGGCCGCGGCCGAAGCCGCGCTGGCCGACACAAAATGGCTCGCCAAGGCTCGTGCATTCAACAACCGCGAACGCGAGTGGCTGCGCGCGGAACTGCTCGCCCGTGACTATCGCTGCCTGCCGTCGCAGACCAATTTCCTGTTGTGCGTGATGCCACGCGACTCGGCGGCACTCGAGCGTCATCTGTTCGAGCGTGGCGTGATCGTGCGGCCGATGGGCGGCTACGGCCTGCCAAATGCGTTGCGCATCAGCGTCGGCAGCCGCGCAGACAACCGGCGCTTGCTGCGGGCCATCGCAAGCTTTGCGGCCGGAGGCCGCGCATCAAAATCTTCCCGCGCGCGGGGGAAGATGCCGTGAGGGGCGAATGAGCGCACAGTTGGACTGGATCACCACGCCGGCGGCGGGGCCATTGCGCGGCAGCATCGACGTGCCGGGCGACAAATCCATTTCCCACCGCGCAGTGATGTTGGCGTCCCTTGCGGACGGTACATCACGCATCCGTGGCTTCCTGGAAGGAGAGGACACGCGCGCGACGGCCCACGTATTCGGCCAGATGGGTGTGCGCATCGAGGCCACCGCGCCTGGCGAGCGCATGGTGCACGGCGTGGGCTTGCATGGCCTGCACGCACCCGCGGGCGACCTCGATTGCTGCAACGCCGGCACCGCGATGCGCCTGCTGGCGGGCGTGCTCGCCGGTCAGGCGTTTACTTCCACGCTGGTCGGCGATCCGTCGCTGTCGAAACGGCCGATGCGGCGCGTAACCGAGCCGCTGGCGCGGATGGGCGCGCTGATCGAAGCGCGCGAGGGTGGCCTGCCGCCGCTTCACGTCCACGGCGGACGTCGCTTGCGCGGGATTGAATTCACGCCGCCGGTGGCGAGCGCACAGGTGAAATCCGCGCTGCTGCTGGCTGGCCTGTACGCCGCAGGCGACACCTCCATCACCGAACTGCATCCAACCCGCGACTACACCGAGCGCATGCTGGCCGCGTGCGGCTGGCCGATCGAATATTCGCCCGGTACGGCGCGGCTGTCGGGCGGTCACGCCCTGCACGCCATCGACATCGACATACCCGCAGATTTCTCCTCGGCCGCGTTCTTCATTGTTGCCGCAACCATGGTGCCCGGCTCGCAACTGCGCCTGCGCAAGGTCGGCATGAATCCACGCCGCACGGGACTGCTGCACGTGCTGCGCGCAATGGGCGCGGACATCGCCGAAGAAAACGCGCACCTCGCCGGCGGCGAACCCGTGGCCGACCTGGTCGTGCGACATGCAACCCTGCACGGCATTGACGTGCCCGGGCAACACGTCGCCGACATGATCGACGAATTCCCGGCGCTGTTCGTGGCGGCGGCCTGCGCCGTAGGCACCACCACGATCCGCGGCGCCGCGGAGCTGCGGGTCAAGGAGTCCGACCGCATCGCCGTGATGGCGACGGGTTTGCGCGAGCTTGGCGCGCGCATCGAAGAAACGCCCGACGGCGCCGTGATCGAAGGTGGTCCGCTGCACGGCGGCAGTGTGGCTTCCCGCGGCGACCATCGCTGCGCGATGTCGTTTGCGATGGCCGGCGCCGCCAGCGACGCCGGAATCCGGATCAGCGATTGCGCCAACGTCGCCACTTCGTTTCCGGGTTTCATCGAGCTGGCACGCTCCTGCGGCCTGCGGCTGGCCGCTGCGTGACCGCCTCCCGCCGGTAAACTGGCTGGATGACTACGCACAGCTCCATTCCCGTTCTCGCCATCGACGGGCCGTCCGGCTCCGGCAAGGGCACGATCGCGCGCGCGGTGGCAGGTGCGCTGGGCTGGCATCTGCTCGACTCCGGCGCGATCTACCGCGCAGTGGGGTACGCCGCCGGCCTGCGTGAGCTTGACGTCGCCGACGCCGCGTCCGTGGCGCGTTGCGCCGCGGAACTCCGGCTCGAATTTCGCGACCCCGGTGACGGCGGCGACACCCGGGTCATCATCGACGGGGTCGATGCCACCGACGCCATCCGCACCGAGACGGCCGGCGCCGCAGCCTCTGCGATCGCTGCGCTTCCGGAGGTACGCAAAGCCTTGCTGAACAAGCAGTTGGCGTTCCGTCAGCCACCCGGGCTGGTGGCCGACGGGCGCGACATGGGTACCGTGGTCTTCCCGGATGCCCGTACCAAGGTGTTTCTGACTGCCAGCCCGGCGGAACGTGCGGAAAGGCGCTATAAGCAGTTGAAGGCAAAGGGACTTGACGTTACACTAGCGAGCCTTTTGCATGAAATCGAGTTGCGTGACGCACGCGATGCGTCGCGCAGTGTTGCGCCGTTGCGACCCGCTGCCGACGCCGTCGTTATTGACAGCACCGGCCAGCCGATCGCCACGGTCGTGAACGCCGTGCTCACACTCGTGCGAAAGGATTGATTCAAAACCATCACCGCGTTCGCGCGGTTTTCCCATCGTGGATGCATTGCATCCCCCAACCGGCGGATCGTCGCCTGCAGGAATCTGGAAACCATGGAAGTTGCTGGCAGCGCGATCCAATCCCAACCTGGAATCCCCATGACCGAGAGTTTTGCCGAACTGTTTGAACAGAGCCAGTCGCTGGCCAAATTGAAGCCCGGGTCCATCGTGACCGGCATCGTTGTCGAAATCCGCCCCGACGTGGTGGTGGTGAACGCGGGACTGAAGTCCGAGGGCATTGTCCCGATCGAACAGTTCCGCGACGAAGACGGCGAGCTGGAGATCAACGTCGGCGACAGCGTCAAGGTCGCGCTCGACGCGATCGAAGATGGCTTCGGCGAGACCAAGCTGTCGCGCGAGAAGGCCAAGCGCTCGATGGTGTGGGACGACCTGGAAGAAGCGTTCGAGAAGCAGGACATCGTCAACGGCCGCATCAATGGCAAGGTCAAGGGCGGATTCACCGTCGACATCAAGGATGTCCGTGCGTTCCTGCCGGGCTCGTTGGTGGACGTGCGCCCGGTGCGCGATCCGGGTTACCTCGAAGGCAAGGACCTCGAGTTCAAGATCATCAAACTCGACCGCAAGCGCAACAACCTCGTGGTGTCACGCCGCGCGGTGGTCGAGAGCGAGCACTCCGAGGAGCGCGAGCAGCTGCTGGAGAAGCTGCAGGAAGGCGCGATCCTGCACGGCGTGGTCAAGAACCTCACCGAGTACGGCGCGTTCGTCGACCTCGGCGGCATCGATGGCCTGCTGCACATCACGGACATGGCGTGGAAGCGCGTGCGGCATCCGTCCGAAGTCGTCAACGTCGGCGACGAGCTGGACGTGCGCGTGCTGAAGTACGACAAGGAGCGCAACCGCGTTTCGCTGGGCCTGAAGCAGCTGGGCGACGACCCGTGGGTCAGCATCGCGCGCCGCTATCCGTCCGGCACCCGCGTGTTCGGCAAGGTTTCCAACGTCACCGATTACGGCTGCTTCGTCGAGCTGGAGCCGGGCGTGGAAGGCCTCGTGCACGTGTCCGAAATGGATTGGACCAACAAGAACGTGAACCCGGGCAAGGTCGTGCAGGTTGGCGATGAAGCCGAAGTGATGGTGCTGGACGTCGATGAAGAGCGCCGCCGCATCTCGCTGGGCATGAAGCAGACCCAATCCAATCCATGGGAAGCCTTCGCCGCCATGTTCAAGAAGGGCGACAAGGTGCAGGGCGCCATCAAGTCGATCACCGACTTCGGCATCTTCGTGGGCCTGGACGGTGGCATCGACGGCCTGGTGCACCTGTCCGACATCTCGTGGCAGGGCAACGGCGAAGAACTGGTCCGTGATTTCAAGAAGGGCCAGGAAGTCGATGCGGTGGTGTTGGCGGTCGATCCCGAGCGCGAACGCATCAGCCTTGGCATCAAACAGATGGAGCAGGATCCGTTCGGCCAGTTCATGGCCGCGCACCCGCGTGGCGCGCTCATCAACGGCACCGTGCGGGAAGTGGACGCCAAGGGTGCGGTCATCGACATCGCCGAGGGCATCGAGGGTTACCTCGGCGCACGCGACTTCTCGAAGGATCGCATCGACGACCTCAGCCAGCACCTGAAGGTGGGCGAGAAAATCGAGGCCAAGTTCATCGGCATGGATCGCAAGGGCCGCATGTTGCAGCTTTCGATCCGCGCCAAGGACGAGGACGAAATCGCCGAAACGCTGACCGAGTACCAGAACCAGCACGTGGGCAAGAGCACCACGACCCTGGGCGCGTTGCTCAAAGAGCAGTTGAACAAATCGGAATAAGCCTATATAAAGGCTTGAATTTCGAGTGTGAGTCTCTGGTTCCGCCCGGCACCCGGGCGGAACCCGGATCGCCGATGGCGCACCCGGCTCGCATGCCTGACCCAGCAGAGTACCGGCACGTTGGCATCCATGACCAAATCCGAATTGACCACCGCATTGGCCGAGCGCCAAAAGCACCTGGCCTTCGCCGACGTCGAGCTTGCGGTGCGCAATGTGATCGAGCAGATGAGCACCGCCTTGTCCAGCGGCGACCGCATCGAAATCCGTGGCTTCGGCAGCTTTTCGCTGCATTTCCGGCCCCCGCGCACCGGACGCAACCCCAAGACGGGCACAGCCGTGGCCTTGCCCGGAAAGTACGTCCCGCATTTCAAACCCGGCAAGGAACTCCGCCAACGCGTCAATGACGGCGCCAATCCGGAATAGTCCTTCTGGCAGCCGCATGCGGCCTGCCGAAGCCGATCGAACGCCCGCGCCGACGGCGCGCCAGCGTCTTTCCCCTGAATCTGGCGCGCACCCCATGGCCGGGTGCCCGACACGGCGAGCGAGGCATTGGTGAATCTCCAATCCATCGACCCGTTGCTCCTGCTGTTCCTGCTGATACCCGTCGCGGCAGCGGCATGGTCGGGCTGGCTGCTCGGCCGGCGCACCAGCGCGCGGCGTTCCGGGGCCCGCGTCACCGAGCTTTCCTCGCATTACTTCCGGGGCCTCAACTACCTGCTGAACGAGCAGCCGGACAAGGCCATCGAAGTGTTCATGAAGCTGGCCGAGTTCAACCGCGACACGGTGGAAACCCACCTCGCGCTCGGCAACCTGTTCCGCCGCCGCGGCGAAGTCGATCGCGCGATCCGCGTCCACCAGCACCTCGTCAGCCGTCCCAACCTCAGCGAAGCCGAGCGCACCGTGGCCCTGCTGGAACTGGGCGAGGACTACATGCGCGCGGGCCTGCTGGACCGCGCCGAGGCCCTGTTCGACGATCTGGTGGCGATGGATGCGCATGCGCCATCGGCACTGCGCCACCTGATTGCGATCTACCAGCACGAGCGCGACTGGCACAAGGCCATCGGCCATGCCCGGCGCCTGGAAAAGATGACGGGCGATTCGCAGGCCGCAACGATTGCGCAGTTCCAGTGCGAGCTGGCCGAGCAATCGCGCCAGCACGGCGCCCGCGCCGAGGCGCGCGGGTATCTGGATGAGGCCTTCACCAGCCAGCCGGGCTGCGTGCGCGGCTATCTGATCAGCGGACACCTGTACGCCGAAGACGAAAACTGGCACGAGGCCGTGCTCGCCTTCGAGAAAGCCGTCGACGCCGACATCGATTTCGTGCCCGAGATCCTGCCACCGTTGCTGGATGCCTACGCGCACGCCGGCCAGATGGACCGCGCCGAAAAATTCCTCAGCCACGTCATCGAGCGCTACCACGGCATCACGCCGGTGCTGGCGCTGGCGCGACTGTACCGCCAGCGCGAGGGCGAACGCGCCGCAGTCCAATTCCTGACCGAACAACTGCGCCAGCGGCCGTCGGTACGCGGCATGATGGCCTTGATCGATGCCACGCTCGACCGCACCGAGGGCGAAGCGCACGAGAATTTCCTGATCCTGCGTGACCTGACCCGCAAGCTGCTGGAAGGCCGCGCCATGTACCGCTGCAATCACTGCGGCTTCGGCGCCAAGGCGCATCACTGGCAGTGCCCGAGCTGCAAGGGTTGGGGGACAGTCAGGCCCATCCACAGCGTCGTCAGCGAATAAGCATGGGCTCCGCATACGGCATCGCGATCAGCGTGGGACTCGCGATCGCGGGTGCCTGCGGGCTCATCGTCTCCGCCGCGTTCACATGGATCGCCTTGCTGTACGCGCGCAAGCACGGCTTGCTCGACCAGCCCGGGCAACGGCGTTCGCACACGCTGCCGACCCCGCGCGGCGGCGGCATCGGGATCGTCGTGGCCGCACTGCTCGTTGGCGTCCCCGCACTCTTGTTGTTACCGCGGACATGGCCGCTGGTCGTCGTTGTACTCGTCATGCTGGCCATCGTTGCGGTCGCCGCGATCGGCTGGCTCGATGATCACCGTCCGCTGCCGGTGTGGCCGCGCATCGCCGTGCACCTTGGCGCGGGCTTGCTCGTCGCGGGTGCACTGCTGGTGCCTGCGACGCAATCCGACAGCTGGATGTGGTGGTGGCTGCCGGTGGTGGCGATCGCGATCGCGGGCAGCATCAACGCCCACAACTTCATGGATGGCATCGATGGCATCCTCGGATTGCAGGCGCTGTTCGTGATGCTCGGTTATGGCTTGCTGGCGTTGTGGCTCGGCCAGGCGGGCAGCGCCGGGCTGGCATTCGCGACCGCGGCCGCTTGCCTCGGATTCCTGATCTTCAACGCGCCACCAGCGCGCATTTTCATGGGCGACGTCGGCTCCGGCACGCTCGGACTGCTGATTGGCGTCGTCGCGGCGCTGCTGGTTCGGCGCGACCCCGCGCTGGTCTGGGCATGCCTGATCCTGCCTTCGGCCTTCCTGGTCGACAGCGGCCTCACGCTTGCGCGGCGCGCGCTCGCGGGTCAGCGCTGGTACACGCCGCATCGGCAACATCTGTACCAATGGCTGGTGCGGGTAAAATGGAGTCATGCGCGCACGGATGTTGCCTACGTGATCTGGAATCTTGCCGTGGTGGCACCCTTGGCGTGGCTGGCGGCGCGTTGGCCGCACCTCGGCGCAACATTTTGCGCCGCCGCGTATGGGGTGGCGGGCGCCGCATGGTTGACAGGCAAGCAGGCCTGCCTTTCGACGGCGCGCCGGAGGCACCTGCATGAAGCTGCGTGACATCACGGGCGGCATCCATCCGCGTACCGCCGTCGTGCTGCACGACCTTGCGGTCACCTTGCTGGCGTGGTGGCTCGCCAACACCATCCGTTACGCAACGCTTCCGTACGGCCAGCACCTTGAACTGCTGGACTGGCAAACCCTGATCGTGATCGGCGTACAGGGCGTGGCGTTTTTCTGGACCGGTCTGTACAAGGGCCTGTGGCGCTTCGCCAGCGTCCCGGACCTGTGGAACATCGTGCGCGCTGTCGTCATCGGTACCGTCGGCATCTATCTCGCGCTGTTCGTGTACAACCGGATGGAAGGCATTTCGCGTTCGGTATTGCTGATCTATCCGGTGCTGCTGGCCGTACTGCTGGGTGCGCCGCGCCTGCTCTACCGGTACTGGAAGGACAGCCAGCTCGATTTGTTCCACGCAAAGCGCAGCCAGCGCGTGCTGGTGATCGGCGCCGGACGTGCCGGCGAAGCGCTGGTGCGCGACTTGCGCCGCGATGCGCGCTACGTGCCGGCAGGTTTCATCGACGACGACGAATCATTGCGCGGATCGCGCCTGCAGGGCGTGCCCGTTCTCGGCACCACCGGCAGGTTGCCGGAACTGGCCAAACGCGCGGGCGCGGAGATGCTGCTGATCGCGATGCCGGCGGCCGACAAGGAAGAAATCCGCCGCATCGTCGGCTTGTGCGAGGCGACCAGCCTGCCGGTGCGGATGGTGCCGCGGCTGGACGACGTGGTGTCCGGGCGCGTACCGGCCAACGAGCTGAAGGAAGTCGCGATCGAAGACCTGCTCGGACGCGACCCGGTGAAACTCGAGTGGCATGCGATTCGCCAGAACCTGACCGGACAACGCGTGCTGGTCACTGGCGGTGGCGGCTCGATCGGTTCGGAACTGTGCCGGCAAATCGCACGCCTCGGTGCCGCGGAACTGACGGTGCTGGAGTTGTCCGAATACAACCTGTACCGGATCGAGCAGGAACTGCGCGCGCAGTACCCGGAACTGGTGCTGCATGCCTTGATTGGTGATTGCGGCGACGCCGCCGCCTGCGCCAACGCCTTCAAGGTTGCGCGACCCCAGCGCGTGTTCCACGCGGCCGCCTACAAGCACGTCCCGCTGTTGCAAGACCAGTTGCGCGAAGCCTTCCGCAACAACGTTCTGGCCACCCGCACGGTGGCCGAACACGCGGTACGCCACGGCGCCGAAAGTTTCGTATTGATTTCCACCGACAAGGCGGTCAATCCGACCAGCGTGATGGGCGCCTGCAAGCGCGTCGCCGAAATCGTGTGCCACGCGGCCGCTGCAGACCACGCGACCCGTTTCGTGGTCGTGCGCTTCGGCAACGTGCTGGATTCCGCGGGTTCCGTCGTCCCGTTGTTCCGTCGCCAGATCGCCGCCGGTGGCCCGGTGACGGTGACCCACCCGGAGATCTCGCGTTACTTCATGACGATTCCGGAAGCCTGCCAGTTGATCCTGCAGGCCATGGCGATGGGGCAGGGCGGCGAAACCTACGCACTCGACATGGGTGAGCCGGTGCGTATCCGCGATCTCGCCGAACAGATGATCCGGCTCGCCGGCAAACAGCCCGGGCGCGACATCCCGATCCTGTTCACCGGCCTGCGGCCCGGCGAGAAATTGTTCGAGGAATTGTTCCACCCACTCGAGAATTACCACGCCACCTCGCATCCGAAAATTTTCGAGGCGGCCCAGCGCGCGCAATCCGTCGCGCTCGTGAATGCACAACTCGCGCGCGCCGCGGATGCAGTGGCTGCGTTCGACGAAGACGCACTGCGCAACTGCCTCGGCACGCTGTTGCCCACCTTTCGTTGGGAAACCGGCGACATGACCCACAGCGCGGATGTGTTGCCGCTGCAGCGCGGCAGCGGTGACCACGCGGCCTGAGTGAACACAAAGGAAATCGAAGTGAACCGATTGCGCAAAGTGGTATTCCCCGTGGCTGGACTCGGCACGCGCTTCCTGCCGGCCACCAAGGTGGTCGCCAAGGAAATGCTGCCGGTGATCGACCGCCCCTTGATCCAGTACGCCGTGGACGAAGCGGTTGACGCAGGTGCCGACACCCTGGTGTTCGTCACCAACCGCTACAAGCATTCGATTGCGGACTATTTCGACTCGGCTTATGAACTCGAGGAAACTCTTGAGCACGCCGGCAAACTGGAACTGTTGGCGATGGTGCAGGGCTTGCTGCCCAAGCACGTCCGCTGCGTGTACGTGACCCAGGAACAGGCGCTCGGACTCGGCCATGCCGTGCTGTGCACCAAGGCGGTGATCGGCGACGAATCCTTCGGCATCATCCTGCCGGACGACCTGATCGTGAACGAGGGCGGCCCCTCTGCGCTGCGGCAGATGGCGCAGCGTGCAGCCGACGGCAAGACCGGCGTGCTGGCAGTCGAGGAAGTGCCACATGCCGACACCGGCAAGTACGGGATCGTGGATGTCGAGGCCGGCGGCGATCGCATTCGCCACATGGTCGAAAAACCGAAACCCGAGGACGCGCCGTCCAACCTTGCCGTGGTCGGCCGCTACGTGTTGCCGGCGCGCATCTTTGACTTGCTGGAAAGAACCACGCCGGGCGCCGGCGGCGAGATCCAGCTGACCGACGCGATTGCAGCCCTGCTCGGGGAAATGCCAGTGCTGGCGCATCGCTTTGACGGGCATCGCTTCGACTGCGGCAGCAAGGCCGGCATGGTGCGCGCCACGTTGCACTTCGCATCCAGGGATCCCGAGCTACGCAAGCTCGTCGGCGGATAAAGGCAGGCGAGCGGATGACGCCGCAAACTTGGTACCAGGCCAGCGCTCGCCCCTTCGAGCCACTGCCACCACTCGCAGGCAAGTCCGATGCACGCGTCGCCATCGTCGGTGGCGGTTACGCCGGGGTGTGCCTTGCGTTGGGGTTGGCCGAACGCGGCGTGCGCGACGTGGTGGTGCTGGAACGGGATGGAATTGGCCACGGTGCGTCGGGCCGCAACGGCGGCTTCGTATTCGGTGGCTATTCGCTCGGCGAGGACGCGCTGCTGCGCCAACTCGGACCCGAGCGCGCGCGAAGACTGTACGGCGCCACGATCGACGCGGTGCGCCTGATCCGCGAGCGGATTGCACGCTATTCGATCGAATGCGATGCGCTGTACGCCGGAGTGATCTGGGCGAACTGGTTCCGCGATCCGGGAGTGCTCGCCGTGCGCCAGCGATTGCTCGCAGAACACTACGGTGTCCGCTGGGAGTGGCTGCCGGAAGACCAGCTGCGCACACTGGTCCACAGCCAGCGCTACCACGATGGCCTGTTCGAGCGGAACGCCTTGCACCTGCAACCCATCGACTACCTGCACGGCATGGTGCGGGCGGCGCAAGGGCAGGGCGTGCGCGTGCACGAACACAGCCGTGTACACAACGTGCAACGCGAGGGCGCGGCCTGGCGAGTGCAAACCGACGCGGGCGAAGTGCAAGCGCAGACCGTAGTGCTGGCCTGTGGCGGCTATCTCGCGCAGCTCGATCAGCAAGTTGACCGCGCGGTGTTGCCGATCGCCACCTACGTGATGACGACCGAGCCGCTGGGCGCGCGTCTCAACGAGTGCCTGCACACCGAAGCCGCCGTCTATGACACGCGCTTCGCGTTCGATTATTACCGTGCGCTCAAGGATACGCGGCTGCTGTGGGGTGGGCGCATTTCCATCCGCAACCGTTCACCGCACGCGGTAAAACGGCTGCTGCTGCGCGACCTGCTGAAGGTATTTCCGCAGCTCGAAGGCGTGCAGATCGAATACGCCTGGTCAGGCCTGATGAGCTACGCACGCCACCAGATGCCGCAGCTCGGAACGCGCGGCGACGGCCTGTGGTGGATGCAGGCCTTCGGCGGCCATGGCACCGCGCCGACTTGCGCCGCTGGCGAGTTCCTCGCCGCGGCCATCGCGCAAGGTGATGAAGGTTGGCGAGAATTTTCTGGATATGGCCTGGACAACGTCTGGCGGCCGTTCGGTTATCTGGGCGCCCAGGCCGAGTATTGGCGGCAGCAGGCCAAAGACAGCTGGAAAGCCATGGTCGAGGGCTGACGGCGCAACAGCTGGCGGCCCACGCTTGCGTTCGCATCCGTTTTGCGTGAGGCTGCCCCCGTCCACACGGAGCGTGCGTGGGTAGGGAGGCTCCCCATGGTCGCATTGCGTCAGGAACAGCCCGGAACTACGACCGACGCGCTGTTCGCCGAGGTCTACGATCGCCTGAAGGCGATGGCCTCGCGGCGCCTGGCCGGGCGCCGCCGCAATGAAACCCTGGCCACCACCGAACTGGTGCACGAGCTGTACCTGCGCATGGGTGAACGTGATGGATTGCAATTCCAGGAGCCCGCGCAATTTTTCGCTTACGCGGCACGCGCGATGCGGCATCTGTTGATCAACCGTGCGCGCGACCGCCTGCGCCTGCGCGCCGGGGGCCAGTGGAACCGCGTGACCCTGGACGACCGCGACCTGCAATTGGCCATCGATACGGCTGAACAGGCTTTGGCACTCGATGCCGCGCTCGACGCACTGGAAGCCGCCGACACGCGTGCGGCCAAGGTGGTCGAGCTGCGCTACTTCGCGGGCTTGAGTCTGGAACAGGTCGCCGAAACGCTGGGGCTTGCACGCCGCACCATCGATCGGGACTGGCGCTTCGCACGCGCATTCATGCAAGCGCAAATGACTTGAGCCACGTCGCAAGTCGCAGCCACACGGGGTTAATGGAAAGACGTTACCGGAGCCGCCAAAGTGGACGCCACCCCGACATTGCGCGAGCTCTTCGAACAGGCATTGCCGCTGCCGGCGCAGGCGCGCGATCAGCTGCTCGACGCACAATGCAGCGATCCGGCGTGGCGCACGCAGATTGAGCGCATGCTGACCGCCGATGCCGGCGAGGGCGAGTGGCTGGCGCTGGGCGACGCGGCCAGCGCGGCCGCCGCGATCGGTGAGATCGAGCCCGACGAACCGCTGCCCGCGGGCAGCCGGATCGGCCCGTTCGAGCTGGCTGAGGTGCTGGGTGAGGGCGGCTCGTCGACGGTTTTTCGTGCCTTCCGCGACGTCGCCGGCGTGCGCCAGCACGTCGCCCTCAAGTTGCTGGCACGCGGCCTGTATACCGCCGAGGCACGGCGCCGCTTCCATCACGAACGGGAAGCGCTCGCCCGCCTGCGGCATCCGGGCATCGCCCGCCTGATCGAGGGTGGTGCCGCCGACAACGGCCTCGCCTACATCGCATTGGAACTGGTCGATGGCGTGCCGATCACCCGCCACGTGGTCGAGCGCGGGCTGTCCGAGCGGCAGCGCCTGATCCTGTTCCTGCAGGCGTGCCGCGCAGTCGAGTCGGCACACCGCGCCCTGATCGTGCACCGCGACCTGAAACCCTCCAACGTCATGGTGACGGCGGACGGCGCGGTGAAGTTGCTCGACTTCGGCATTGCCAAGCTGCTGGACGACAGCGAGGACGCAACCCGCACACGCCACCGCGCGCTGACACCGGCGTACGCCGCTCCGGAACAGTTCCTGCCGGGCGCGACCATCACCACCGCGACCGACGTGTACGCGCTCGGCGTGCTGTTGCGTGAAGTGCTGACCGGCGAGCGCGGCGACGCGTTGGATTTACGCACGGGAGCGAGCCTTGCGACGGGTGTTGCAGGCGTGCCAGTACCGCCCGCGCGCGCACAACGGGCGCTGCGTGGTGACCTTGCCAATATCGCCGCCAAGGCGACGGCACAGGAACCGGAGCATCGCTACGGTTCGGCCGGTGCGCTCGCGGAAGACATCGAACGCTATCTCGATGGCATGCCGGTGCGCGCGCATCCACCGTCACGCCGGTATCGCGCCCGGCGCTTCATCGCCCGCCATCGCCGCGGCGTGGCCGCAGCCGCGATCCTGCTGGTCGCCATCCTGACGTCCGCGTCGGTGGCGGTGTGGCAGGCACGCCTCGCACGCCAGCAAGCCGAGCTCGCGCAACAGCAGGCGACGCGTGCCAACACTGTCAGGGATTTCGTCGAGAGCCTGTTTGCGCCCATCCGCTACGGCGTGGCGACGGCGAAGCAACCAAGCCTCACCGAACTGCTGGCGCATGGCGTTGCCAGGCTCGACCACTCGCCGCAGCTCGGGGTCGCCGAACGCGTCGACCTGCTGGCGATGTTTTCACGCCTGTATGAAAACC
Organism: Rhodanobacteraceae bacterium; assembly: GCA_035688305.1. GTDB lineage: Bacteria > Pseudomonadota > Gammaproteobacteria > Xanthomonadales > Rhodanobacteraceae > 66-474. The sequence continues at coordinate 19,606 of DASSNC010000141.1, read as the reverse complement.
TCGGCGACATCCCGCAATCGCGCAAGCTCGCCGATCAGGCGGTCACCTTGGCGGAGCGTTCGTTGCCACCGACCGACATCAATTCGATCCGTGCACACATCGCGCGTGGCTACGCTGCAGTGCGCGCAGAGGACTACGCCGATGGCGGTGCCGACCTGAGGCTGGCGCACCGGCGCTTGCTGGCGCAGGGCGCCCACGGCGAAGCCATGATCGATCTGCTGGAACCGCTGGCGGCGGTCGAAGACATCGAAGGCCATGGCGAGTCCGCGCTGGCGCTGTCGCGTGAAGCACTGCGTGAACGCATCGCGACGTGGGGCCCCGACGACCCGCGCGTCGGCATCGGCTACAACGACGTCGCTTCCGAGCTCGAAGGCCTGGAGCGCTACGACGAAGCCATCGCGATGTGGCGCAAGACGCGCGAATTCGAGCTGGCGCACTTCGGCCCGTACAGCAGTGAGTCCACGCTGGCGCTGGCGGGCTGGGCGTCGGCCAACTACCGGGCCGGACATTGGAACGAGGCGCACAAACTGTTCACGCAAGCCATGGCGGCTTACCAACGCATCGGCAGCCGCCCGCAATTGTCGATGGTGTACACGGCGCAGAAGGCCTGCGCGCTCGATGGGCTGCGCGCGGATCGCGAGAGCGCGAACGCCGATTGCGCGCGTGCGCGAGCATGGTCGGCAGCCGGATTCGGTGCGAACACGCCCTTGCACGGTGATTCCCTGGAAACCACGGCGCTGGGTCTGCTCGAAGCGGGAGACGTGGTGGGCGCCAGACATCTCTTCGAGCAAGCCAAGGTGTTGTATGGAAGTGCGCCCGACAACCGCATGCGGGCCGGCCGGGTGGACAGCGAACTGGCCGGCATTGACCTGCTTGAGGGCAAGCCGGCGCTGGCGCGCGCGTTGCTCCCCGGTGCGATCACCGGCTTGCGCACACGCGCCTACAAGATGCCGCCCCTGATCGCCGAGGCGCGCCTGCTGCTGGCCTGCACGGAGTCGCCGGGACCTGAATGCCCCGGCGATTTGCGCGCAACCGTGGACCAGCACCTTGCCGCAGTGGCGACCCGCAACGATCCGATGTTGTTGTGGGTACATACCTTGCTGGCCCGGGTGGAGTTGCACGAAGGCACTCCCGCCAAGGCGCGTGCGCGCCTGACGCAGGCGATCCAGCGCGCCGACACCGAACTGCAACCCACGCATCCGCGCCTGCTCGCGGCACAGCTGTGGCTGGCGCTTGCCACCGCGCAGGCGGGGGACTGTGCCGACGCGACCGCGCAGGCGCGCGCAGTCTGGGCGACGGCTACCCAGGCCGGCCTCGCTGCCCATCCGCGCCTCGCCCTGGCGCACGCCTCGCTGAATCACCCAGTGGCGAGCTGCGGCACCATCCTGAACTAGGACCCGCCAACGCCATGCCGCGGGGCCGCCGTGACTGCAGTCGCGTGCCGCAGGCCCCAGCCGGCTACTCGATGTCGCAATCCGCCGCGCGCCGGTGTTCTCCGGGGTACCAGCGCCACATTCGGGCGCGCTCGACCTTGGGAGAATCGGGATGCCACGCCGGAATGCCACGCGATCGACAGTCTGCCTGAAGATTTCCGCCGCGATTTTCACCGCACTGCTGACCGCTGCAGGCGCAGTCCACGCCCAGACGTTTCCGCGGCGGCCCGCGGCGGACCCCTTGATCACGCCGGATCCTTCCGGACGGCTGCAGACCAATACGCCCACGGGCCAGATCGACACACACAACCCGTTCTTCCAAAGCCTTGGCAGCAACGGACGCTCCTGCGATTCCTGCCACCGCCAAGCGGAGGGGTGGACGATTTCGGCTACGGAAGTGCGCCAGCGCTTCTGGGCTACCCAGGGCACCGATCCCATCTTCCGTCTCGTGGATGGTGCGGACTCGCCGCTCGCGAACGTGTCCACGCTTGCCGCCCGCGCCACCGCGTATTCGATGTTGATGGACCACGGCGTGATCCGGGTCGGCATGCCGATGCCGGCGAACGCCGAGTTTCGCCTCACGGCCGTCGACGATCCCTACCACTTCGCCAGCGCGGCCCAACTGTCATTGTTCCGGCGCCCACTGCCGGCCACCAACCTGATCTGGGACACCGCGATGATGTGGGACGGACGCGAGACCTTCGCGCCCTTCGTGCCACCGATGGAAATGGGCATCGACCACGAAGACATCCGTGCCAGTCTTGCCTCGCAGGCACTCGACGCAGTCCTCGGACACGAGCAGGCCGGCACCGCACCCAGCGCGGCAACCGTCGACAGCATCGTCGACTTCGAGGTGCATCTGTTCACCGCGCAGGTCTTCGACCTCGACGCGGGCTGGCTGAACAGCAACAACGCGATGGGTGGTGCCGACATCCTCGCCCAGCAGAAGTTCTGGGTGGGCATCAATGATGCACTCGGCCACGACCCGACCGGCGATGCGTTTGATCCGAAGGTGATCCGCCTGTTCGACCATTGGCGCGATCCCGACCCGCAAGGCCGCTTCAATTCGCGGGCGTGGGCGCGCGCCGCGATCGCGCGCGGCCAGGACGTCTTCAACTCGCTGCAGTTCAACATCACCGGCGTCGCCGGTTTGAACGATGCGACCGGCCAGCCCGTCATCCGCGGCACCTGCGGCACCTGCCACGACTCGCCGAACATCGGCAACCACTCGGTCGCGGCACCGCTCAACATCGGCATCGCCGATGCCAGCCGCCGCACGTCTGACATGCCGCTGTACACGTTGACCAACATCCAGACTGGACAGACGGTGCAGACCACCGATCCGGGCCTCGCCATGCTGACCGGCAAGTGGGCCGACATCGGCAAGTTCAAGGGCCCGAACCTGCGCGGCCTTGCGGCGCGCGCGCCGTATTTCCACAACGGTTCGGCGGCAAGTTTGCGCGATGTCGTCAATTTCTACGACACGCGCTTCAACATCGGCATGACGGAGCAACAGAAGCGCGATCTGGTGGCGTTCCTGTCGGCGCTGTGAGTGTCCGCCATTTGCAGGCCCTGGACGAAGGCGACGGCCTGCGACCGTGGTGGGCGTGGGACCGGGTGCGAGTTGGCCGCTAGCCGCAACAGAGGGTGGAAGGAGGCGTCGGTCGCCACGACCGTCATCAATGCCGGGTAACGGCATGCCGACGCCACGCAGCTGGCGGCTCGCCAAAACAACGCTTGAAGGCGCGCTGGAAGGCGGCGCTCGAATCGTAGCCGACATCGTCGGCCACGCAAGCAATGCTTTGCCGGCCTTCCGTGAGCCGGCGCGCGGCAAGTTGCATGCGCAACCGCGTCAGGTAGTGCATCGGCGGTTCGCCAATGATCGTCCGGAAGCGATCTGCCAGCACCGACCGCGAGGTGGCGATGGCCACTGCAAGTTCGTCCACCGACCAGCGCCGGCACGGTTCGGCGTGCAGCGCACGCAGCGCGCGCCCGACCAGCGGATCTTGCACGCCGGCCAGCCAGCCGGTGGCGTCTGCGGGCAACGTCTGCATGTGGGCGCGCAGGGCGCCCATGAACAACAATTCGGCAAGGCGCACCCGCAGGCACGCCGACCCGGGGCGATCATCCAGCGTTTCGGCAATCGTAAATTCCACCAACTTCCGCAGTGGTTCGTCGAGCGTTGACTTGAACATCCGTGGCAGCGAGGTGAACAAGGGCTCGAAAGCCCGACGGTCGCATCCCAGGAAGCCGCACAGTACCGCGGTCACGGGGCCAGCACCGGTTTCGAAACTGGCGTGCCGCAGGTCCAGCACGGATTGGCCGCCGAGCATCGTGGCGAGCGGCACGGTCGGGCGACCTGGCCGGTCGGCGACCTCGTGCGAGTCGCCGTGCACCACGACCATTGCATCGCCCGTCTTGACCGGTACCCACTCCGGCGAGTCGAGGCGGATCCAGCAATTTCCTTCCAGCACCACGTGGAAGGAAACGACGTGGTTGGTGCCGGCAGGAAGCAACGAGGCAAATTTGTCGACGCTGGGACACGCGGTAACCCCCCATGGCCCGCGAACATCGACACGAAAGATCAATCCGCCCGTCAGCCGCACCAGCGTAAGCGCGTCGGACAACAGATCGACGGCCATGCGTACTCCGCCTCCCGGCGTTTCGAGCATCTGCGTGGGATTATAAGTCATTGCCCGATGGCACGCCCGGGGCGAGACTGCGACCGCTTTCGCGTGCAGCGGGAAGCGTTGCCGAACGCACGCCTGTCGCAATCCACGCGGATTCGGTGCTTGCCGATATTCAGGTGCCTGCCGAACCCGGCGGGCGTGACGGGAGGTCGATCATGCGTGGCGCTCTGGTGTTGCTGTACGGGATCGTGTGTTACCTGGTGTTTTTCCTGGCCTTCCTGTATGCGATCGCGTTCGTAGGGGACGCCTCGTTCGTGCCGCATACGGTGAATCGCGGTTTCGCCGCGGCCAGCGTGGCGGAGGCGGTGGTCATCGACGCAATCCTGCTCGGCATCTTCGCGATCCAGCACAGCGGCATGGCGCGGCGCTCGTTCAAGCGATGGCTGACGCGGTGGATGAGTCCCTCGATCGAACGCAGCTCCTTCGTGCTGGCATCGAGCTTGGCGCTGATCCTGCTGTATTGGCAATGGCGTCCGCTGCCCGGCCTGATTTGGGACGTGGGCCATGGCTGGGCTTGGTGGGCGTTGTATGCGGCGTCCGCGCTGGGCTGGCTGATCGTATTGACCGGCACCTTCGTCATCAACCACTTCGACCTGTTCGGCTTGCGCCAGGTCTGGTACGCCGCGCGCAGGCAGAAGCCGCCGCCGCTCGAGTTCGTCGAGCGTTTCTACTACTCGATGGTGCGGCACCCACTGATGCTGGGATTCATCATTGCCTTCTGGGCGATTCCGCGCATGACCGCCGGGCACCTGCTGTTCGCGATCGCGACCACCGGCTACATCCTGATCGCGGTGAAGTTCCTTGAGGAACGCGATCTGGTCGCGCTGCACGGCGAGGCCTACCGCGATTACCGTGAGCGCGTGCCGATGATCTGCCCGTGGCCGCGGCCGCGGCAGAAGACCGCACAAGAGCACGAGCTGCGCCCGGCGAGGCGCTGAAAGCCGCCGCGGGCTCGACGCACCGGGGCAAAACTCGGCACAATCCCCGGTGCGGATGTGTCCGCGCCGCCGGAACCGCGGATGCCTGGAAATCGCTGGAACCTCAACGGGCGGCGCCTCGGTCGCTTCGCGCTGGCCGTTTTCGCTTGCCTCTGGGTGGCAGCGGGTGCGGCGGCGGCGCCCACAACACCCACCGCGTTCGGCAATGACGCCGTCTCGGCGACCTGGATGCTGGAGCAGGGCACGCTGTCGCGGCTGATCGTGACCGACGGGTGGCACCACGCGACCATCGAAATCACCGAACCGTTTGCCTTGGCATTTGCGGATGGCAGCACGCTGGCAACACGGGACTTTCGCCTGCAAGGCGTGTTGCGCGAGGAATCGCTGCCTGCGGATCCCAAGGCCGCGCAGCTGGCCAGGCGGCTGCCCGGCAGATCCATTGACGGCCGCTTTCTGGGGCCGAAGGCGCACGTCGCCGTCGACTGGAAGCTGGTCCAGCGCGAGGGTTCGGATTACCTGCGCGAGATCGTCACCATCACCGCGCTGGACGAAGACGCGGCGATCACGAAGGTCTCGCTGCTTGGCGCCGACGCGCCGGACGCCTTCGTCGAAGGCAGCGTCGATGGCTCGCCAGTGGTCTCGCATGACGACTGGTTGGGCTTCGAGCATCCGATGTCCAAGGCCGATGCCTGGCGCGGCAAGGTGGAGCTGTGGATCGAGCGGACGCTGCCGCTGAAGAAGGGCCAATCGGTCACGTATTCGTCGGTGATGGGCGTGGCGCATGCGGGGCAGATGCGCCGCGATTTCGCTACCTACATCGAGCGTGAGCGCGCCCACCCGTACCGGCCGTTCCTGCACCACAACTCGTGGTACGACATCGGCTTCTTCACGCCGTACACCGAAGCCGAAGCGCTGGACCGCATCAACACCTTCGGCCGGGAACTGGTCGAGAAGCGCCACGTGAAGATGGATTCGTTCCTGTTCGATGACGGCTGGGACGACTACAGCGGAAGCTGGCAGTTCTCGAAGGCATTTCCGCACGGCTTCAAGCCGCTGTGCAAGGCGGCGGAGAAGTACGGCGCCGCGCCCGGCGTGTGGCTGTCGCCCTGGGGCGGCTACGGCAAGCCGCGGCAGGAGCGCGTGGCGAACGGACGCAAGGCCGGTTACGGCATCGTCGACGATGGGCTGGCGCTGTCCGCGCCGAAATATTGGCAACGCTTCCACCATGTGGTGATCACGCTGCTCAATGACGACTGCATCAACCAGTTCAAGTTCGACGGCACTGGCAACGTCGACAGCGTGTATCCCGGCAGCGAGTTCGACAGCGACTTCGCAGCCGCGATCCAGTTGGGGTGCAGCCGAGATACGTGTAAAAATGCCCTATAGAAGTTAAATTTATCAATCTCGTCAAAGGCTTGGCGGATAAAAATGGTTCGGCTTGGCCCTCAGTGGTGACTCTGGGTCATGCCTCACCCGGCCCGTCGCCGTTTCCGAGCGGGCGTTTGCGCTGCAGCCAGCCGAGACTCAGCAGCTACTGCCCTTGCTTCGGCCGACTGGACGGCCGTGATCAGTCCTGCCAACTGTCCCTGCAACGCGGCGACCTCAAGCGTCAATTTATCGCGTTCACCTTTGACTTCGACCAAAGCTTTCATGCGGGCCACGCTTTCGGCTAGTTCACGTTGATGGCGGGCAACTTCCAGGCGAAGTTCCGTGACGTCCGCCTGCTGCTCTTCATTGCGTTTCCGGGCTTTGGCAAGCTGCTGTTCGGCCTGCCTTAGCCCTTCGCGTGCGGCATCGGTTTCTTGCAGCATGCGAGTTTGGGCCACTTCCACGCGTTCGTTCGCCTTATCTCGCTCGGCTTGAAAGGCTGCATCCCGTGCCGTGATCGTGGACTGGAACTCCGAAGTCAGCCGCTGCTGAACGTCTCGCGCCTCCTCCAACTGTTGAGTCATGTCGGCACGAACCGTGGCCATTTCGCGTTGCAGGGCTTGGATCTGACCCAGTGCATCACGCTTGGCCTCGGTTTCTTGGCTGAGTTGCAGTTGCACTTGGGTGCTTTGCTCCCGGAGCCGCTCGATCTCCTGCTGCAGTTGCTGGACGGCGGACAGCGCCGCATCTCGTTCAACGACGACGTCGTCGTGTGTGTGTTGTAGCGTCGCCAAATCGGATTCCAGCGTTCGTCGTTGCTCGCCGAAGACCTGCTCACCTTGTTCCACCGCAGCCACCCACAGCGAACGCATCGCGTCGGCGATCACCGGCGGTAGATCGGCGCCGAGCGCATCGGCCTTGATCCGTTCGTCCTTCCACAACTTCAGCTCGTCGTTGATGGTGGTTCGGCTGCCTTGCTTGATAGCAGCGTAGATCAGGTCAACAGTGAGTTCATGCGGCCGCTTGCCCTCGCTCACCAAGGCGGCGGCGGCTTCGCGGGTCCGCTGTCGGGTATCGCTGACGCGGCTCATAGGCACGTTCCAGTCGCTGAGAAGATCGATTTCGACGATTACGACTCCAATATATCACTGTATTACATTATATGTATCATCATTTACGTCAGTAATTTACGATAACTCCCATAATCAAAAGTATTTCTGGTGTACGCTAAGGCTCCGCGCCGCTGCAACATCGGAGAGCTCGTGGACGCCCAAGCCCTGACGGCCGTTGTGCCCACGACCCTTCCCGCAGCATTGTCGGGGACGTCGGGTACCAATCGCGCGGTCGCCGGCGTCACCCGGCAAATCGCGGCGGACGACGATGTTGCCGCCATCGGCTTGTGGCTGGCCGAATACCGCGACTCGCCGAACACCTTCCGCAGCTACCGTAAGGAAGCCGAACGGCTCCTGCTCTGGGCGACCCAGGTCCGCGGCAAAGCGGTCTCCAGTCTGACGCGCGAGGATGTCTTGGCTTACGAGGCCTTCTTAGCTGCGCCACTACCGATGTGGTGTGACGAAGCCGCGGCTCGGCATGGTGAGCATCGGCGACTCTTCGCGGGGCCGTTGTCAGAACGCAGCCGGCGACAAGCATTGGGTATCTTGGCCGGTCTGTTCAACTACCTTGTGCGTGCCGGCTATCTCGCAGGCACGCCGTTCGCGCTACATCCCCGTCGACGTGGTGCTCGTGGCGCCCACCGGGTCATTGAGCGCTACTTGGATCGCGCGCTGTGGCAAGACGTGCTTGCCTTGGTGGAGCAGTGGCCGCGAACTCATTCGCGTGAGCAGCAGCGCTACGAACGTGCGCGGTGGGTGCTGCGCTTTCTCTACGAAACCGCCTTGCGCGCCTCGGAAGCGGCACAGGCTTGCGAACGCGATTTCTTGCATCGACGCGGCCGGTGGTGGCTACATGTGACCGGTAAAGGTGGCGTGGAAGGTGACGTGCCGGTCAGTGATGCCCTGATGGCGGAGTTTGCACGGTACCGAGCGTTTCACGGGTTGCCGGCTGCACCGACCAGCGACAGCGTGCGACCGTTGATCCTCGGCATCGCCGGCCGCACCACCCCGCTGACCGCGACAGGGGTTTATCTAGTGGTCAAGGACACCTTGGGGCGTGTGGCGGATGTCTTGGCGCCGACGGATTCGACGCGTGCTGCACGGTTGCGGCGGGCCTCGACTCATTGGCTACGACATACCGCGGCGACGCACCAGGCCGAGGCCGGCAACCCGCTGCATCATATCCAACACAACCTACGGCACAGCTCGATCGCTACCACCTCGATTTACCTGCACGCGGAAGAAGACGCGCGGCACGAAAGCACAACGCATGCCTTCAGTGAGGCGTCACAGCGCTAAACGCCAGAAGTGGGAACGAGTGGCAACCAAAAAAACAGTGCGACGAGCGCCGCCAGTAACACCGGCGGGGTGATCAAGAGACCGATTTTCATGTACTGCCCCCAGCCGATCTTGTAGCCCCTGCGGGCCAAGACGTGCAACCACAGCAATGTGGCCAGGCTGCCGATCGGGGTGAACTTCGGACCGAGGTCGTTGCCAATCACGCTGGCGTGGATCATCAACGCGCGGGTCACCGCAGGTACCTGCGCGTGGTCGATGGCCAGTGCCCCGACAAGGGTAGACGGCATGTTGTTCATCACCGAGGCGACTGCGGCAGAGAGAAAACCCGTGCCGATCGTGGCAACAAAATTACCTCGCTCGGCCAACCACTGCAGCGCGCCAGCTCCCAGTGCGGTCAGGCCGGCGTTGCCCAACCCGTAGACGACCACATACATGCCGAGTGAGAACAGCACGATCTGCCAGGGCGCGTGCCGCAGCACCGATGGCATCGAGACCACAGCGCCGCGACCTCGCTTCCATCCACGCCCGGCAATCATCATCAACAATACGGCCGCGGCGCCCGTGACGAAGGACACCGGAACGCCGAACGGCGCAGTGACGAAATACGCAACGAGCAGCACCGCGAGCAGCGGGAAGGCCGCGCGAAAGACCAACAAATCCTTGATGGCGGATCGGGGTGGCTCCAGTTTTGCAATGGAGTAGGACTTTGGGATGCGGTGCCGGAACGCCACCCAGAGCACCACGAGAACGGCCGCCAGCGAGACTATGTCGACCGGCACCATCACGGCCGCGTACTGGCCGAAGCCAACCTGGAAATAATTCGCGGTGACGATGTTGACGAGGTTGGACGTGATGAGCGGCAGGCTGGTGGTATCGGCCACGAAACCGGTCGCGATGATGAAGGCAAATGTCGCGCCGGCAGTGAAGTCGAGCCGCACCAGGATGGCGATCACGATCGGCGTCAGCAGCAACGCCGCGCCGTCGTTGGCAAAGAGCGCAGCAATCACCGCACCCAAGACCACAATCAGCGGGAACAGTACGCGCCCGCGACCGTTGCCCCAACGTGCGACGTGCAATGCGGCCCAGGCGAAGAATCCGGCTTCATCCAGGATGAGGGAAATGACGATGAGGGCGACGAAGGTGAACGTGGCATCCCACACGATGTGCCACACCACGCCGACATCGGCCCAACTCACGACACCCAGTAGCAGCGCGACCACAGCGCCACCGAGCGCACTCCAGCCGATGCCGAGCCCCTTGGGCTGCCAGATAACCAAGGTCAAAGTGACCACGAAAATGGCCAGTGCCAGCCACATACGATGATCCCTTGTTCAGCGCAGCGGCAAGCGGTTGCAATGCGGGCGGGAAGCCGCCCTCATGCCATATCCGCAGCCTGACCGGTGAATGGACACCCCTACACCGACGACGGCGTTCATGCGGGTACGCCCCACTGGGCCAGCAACTGCCGCACACGCCGTTCAATGTCATCGCGCACGCTACGGAATTCGTCGTCCGGGAGGGATTTCGGGTCGGGCAACGACCAATCCACTCGATGGCGTGCCGGCACCCATGGACAGGCATCGCCGCAACCCATTGTCACCACCGTATCGAAGTCCTGCCCGGTGAACGCGTCCAATGCCTGCGGCACCTGCGCGGAAATATTGCAGCCACGTTCGGCCATGAACGCGACCGCACGTGGATTGATGGACGCAGCCGGTCGGGAACCTGCGGAGAACGCTTCAATATGACCCGCGCCGTACATGCGCGCGAAGCCTGCTGCCATCTGGCTGCGGCAGGCGTTCTCGATGCAGACGAACAATACGCGTAGCACGGCGCTCATCCGCACGTCCCGCCGCCGCAACAAGCACCTTGTTTCGCCTCAACCACCGCTGCAGCACCGCAACAGGCGGCGTCAGGCTGCGCGTGCGCCGGCGCCGAATATGTGGTCGCCTCGCCATGCGTGTGGAACGTTTCCCAACGCACACCTTGGGGATCTTCGGCCCAATACTTGTCGGAGTGTGCATAGCAGCAGGTCGTCCCCTTCTCGGCCAGCACCACCGCGTCTGCCGCGCTCAGGCGCTTGCCGATTTCGTCGAGTTCTTTGGGTTCATCGGCCTGCAGACCAAGGTGGTCTACGCCTGCCGTGCCGCCACGTTGGGAAATCGCGAAATTGACGCGCGGGTCGTCCAGCATCCATTTCGCGTAATCCGGTTTGCGCACCGTGGGCGCGCTGCCAAACAGGGTCGAGTAAAAACTGATGCTGGTGTCGAGATCGGTGACACGGACGTGTACATGGAAACGCTTCATCGCTGGATACTCCTTGTTGGCCTCTTGCGGGTGGAAGGTGCACAGGCCGCAACCGGTGCGCACGCGCGGGCATCGCCCGCACAACAGTTCTCGGTGAGGAAAGCCAGCAGCGCGTTCATCCGGGCGTAGTCGGCGCGGCAGCGGATCACGCGGCCTTCGCGCTGATCGCGCACCAGCCCGGCGTGGCGCAGCACGTTGAGGTGCGCCGTCAAGGTGGGAGCGGGCACCTTCAGCCGGTCGCCGATCTCGCCCACAGCCAGACCGGCATCACCGGCCTGCACCAGCAGCCGGTAAGCTGCGAGTCGGCTGTCCTGGGCCAAAGCATTCAGTGCTCGTACGGCTTCACGCTCTTTCATAGTTTTGTAATTATAAAACTAATTCGCACCGAATCAAGGTCGACCTGCTGGTAGCGTGAAGTGCGAACCCAGCTACGGCGACGACTTTTTGGCGGTCAACCGGGAACGTCACCTTCTGACGACGCTGCAACGCTCAGACCGAAGAATGCGTCCCGCCCCGCTTTTGGCGCAAACGCCGGGTTTCATTCGTGTTGGCATGGAGTGCTGAGATGAGCGGGCGCACCACCTCCCCACGATGACGGGCACGCTGTTTGAGCAGTCTCGTGAGCGCCGCCTCGATTCCGTTCAAATCCCGTAGCTTCATTCGCACATTGGCCAAGTGCTTGGAAGCCAGTTGCGCGGCCGCGCTGCACTGCATCCCGTCGTCGAGGTGCAGCAGCTGCCCGACTTCTTCCAAGCTGAACCCCAGTGGTTGTGCCGACTTGATGAACTTCACCCGAGCGACGTCGGTTTGCCCGTAGTGACGGATGCCCCGGATGGGACGGTCCGGCTCCTGCAGCAGCCCCTTGCGCTGATAGAAGCGGATCGTTTCCACGTTCACGCCTGCCTCCATGGCCACCCCTCCAATCGTCAGGACGCTTTCGTGAAGCGGCATGCTGGTTGACTCCGTACTTGGGTACGGTCATAAGCTTACCCGTGCGCGTTCCGGCATCACGAGCCGAACGAATTCATTCTGGAGAGTTAGGCCAATGTCCCTCACCACGCGGGTGGCAGACAAAGCCGGTGTCATCGGCACCAGCGTGAGCAGCTTTGGCTGCGCCGCTTGCTTCCCGGCGGTCGCCAGCATCGGCGCCGCCATCGGCCTGGGCTTCCTCGGCCAGTGGGAGGGCTTGCTAGTGCGCTTCCTGATTCCCATTTTCGCCATCGTCGCCCTGCTTGCGAACCTGACCGGCTGGTTTTCACACCGCCAGTGGCAGTGGGCACTGGCCGGATCGATCGGTCCGGTACTGGCACTGATCGGCGCATTCGGCCTGATGGGCGTGTTCGGGATGACGCACGGCTTTCTGCCCGCGAACGTTGCACGGGGAACGTTCTATGCCGGACTGATTGTCATGGTCTTGGCTGCGCTGTGGGACTTGGTCCGACCCGCCAATCGTCGTTGCCGAACCAGCGGCGTCGAAACACCGGTCCAGCGGAGTTGAACGCCGATGACCAAACACCTAAACCAAGCGCCCGCAACAAACGCCACCGACGCGGCCTGTGATGGCTGTACGCCCCGTGCACATGGAACACCGGAAACGGGCAAGACCGCACCGGACTTGCAACTCGACAGCACGGTCACCTGTCCGAAGTGCGGGACGGCAACCCGCTTACGCATGCCGACCGATGCCTGCCAGTTCTTCTGGGAATGTCCGGACTGCGGTGCGTTGCTGAAGCCCAAGCGCGGCGACTGCTGCGTGTTCTGTTCTTGGGGCGATGTGCCTTGTCCGCCGGTGCAGGCGGGACGCCATGGCTGTGGATAGTCACAGCGGAACTTCATTGCCGCAACCGAATCGAAGGTGTGCCCATCAAGGGTGTCGTGCACCAGAAACGCTGGTTTGCGCTAGAGTAGGCACATGACGCGTGGCTTTCGCCCCAATCGACGCACCCGCTTGCGGATCGTTCTGCTGGCGGTGCTGGCGCTGCTGTTCCAGCAGGTCGCCTTGGCGTCGTATGCCTGCTCGACGGTCAACATGCCGGTCTCGAATGTGGGCATGACCGCCCATTGCGACGGCATGCCGATGACACATGGCCAGCAGAATCAGGCGTTGTGTCCGGCGCACTGCGCGCATCAGGCGGTGGCAACCCAGGACGCGCACGCGCCTACGGTGCCGCCCTTGGTGATGCCCGCGCTGCTGCCGGCGCCGATCGTGCTGGCGACATCGCCGACCACATACGCAGCTCGTGAGCACACCGCGGCGTGGCGACTATCGGGCATTCCGCCCGCGCTGCGTTTCCGCGTCCTGCTGATCTAGACCTCCCCACGTTCATCCACCGTGGCCATACCCATGGCCGCGCCTGATCGTGTGTGGAGATCTTTATGTATTCCTTATTGCTGTGGCGACACGTGCGCGTGTCGCGTCTCTTGGCTGTCCTTCCGTTCGCGCTGATCGCATTGCCGTTGCACGCGACAAGTGACGACGCCACGTTGAGTCTCGACGCCGCGACGCAACTTGCAGCCGGGCGCGCACCGCAGGTGCAGGCACAGTTGCTGCGCGCACAAGCTGCCCAGCACGACGCCGTGCGCGCCGGGCGCTTGCCCGATGCGCAACTGACGGCGGGCATCAGCAACCTCACCGCGACCGGCCGGCAGGCTTTCAATGCCGCGGCCGACAGCATGACCATGCGTACCGTCGGCCTGATGCAGGAAATTCCCTCGCATGCCAAGCGTGCGGCCGAGAAAGCGGTCGCCAATTCCGATGTGCAGCTTTCGGCCGCCGATGTCCTCACGGTGCGGCTCGCCGTCAAGCAGGCGACTGCCGGGGCGTGGGTACATCTGTGGGCGGCGCAAACCGAGCGGAATCAGCTCCAGGATTTGCACGAGCAGTTCGCCCTTGCGGTCCAACTCGCCAAGGCAAAGCTCCGAGGGGGCACCGGCAACGCGACCGATGTGCTGGCGGCGCGCTCCGCCGTCGTCGAACTCGACAACCGGATCACCGCGGTGGATGCCGAAATCGCGGCCGCGCGCGCCGCGCTGCAGCGATGGCTCGGCAATAGCGCCGATGGCACGCTGGCCGAGGCACCGGATTTCTCGACGCTGCCTGTCCCTCCAGCGCAACTGCTGCACGACCTGGATCGGCAAGGCCCGTTGCTGGGCTGGGGAGCACGCGAGGACCAGGCGCAGGCGCAGCTCGACTTGGCCAAGGCCGGCAAACGTCCAAACTGGAGCGTTGGCCTGGTGTACGGCAGTCGCATTCACTTGCCCGACATGATCGGCATCGAAGTCGGCGTCAGCCTGCCGCTGTTTCCCGGCAACCGGCAGGATCAGGACATCAGCGCGCGCTACGCAGAGCGGGATGCGGTGAAAGACGACCACGAGGATGCACGCCGCGCGCAGCGCGAGGCGGTCGCAGCGGGCCTTGCCGCGTGGCAAGGCGACGGCAAGCAGGTCAACACCTATCGCGACCAGCTGCTGCCGTTGGCCACGGACCGCTCACGCACCGCGCTCGCGGCGTATCGCGGCGGCGGCTCGTTGCAGCCGTGGCTGGAGGCGCGCCGTGACGAAATCGACACGCGCGTGGCGTACGCGCAAGCGCTCGCGGCTTGGGGCACGGCCTGGGCGAAACTCGCTTACCTCATTCCTGATCGAGACGCAGCGCGGACGATCGAGCTACCGGAGCAACTGCCATGAACCGAATCACTGTCAACCGTGTTGTGGCGGCCATTGCCGCGTTGGTCCTGCTGCTCGTGGCCGGCGGCATTGGTTACTTCGTTGCACAGCGTTCAACGCCGGCGGTCGCGCAGCCCGCCGCGGCGCAATCTTCCAGTAAGAAGGTTCTGTACTGGTACGACCCCATGACGCCGCAGCAGCACTTCGACCATCCAGGCACATCGCCCATGGGCATGCAGATGGTGCCGAAGTACGCCGACGAGGGCGGTGCCGCGGATCAGAATGTCGTGCGCGTCTCGTCGGCCGAGGTGCAAAACCTCGGCATGCGCACCGCAGAAGTGAAAGTCGGCCGCCTGTCCGACACCGTGAACGTGCCGGGTACCGTCGCTTGGGACCAGCAGCTCGCAGTGACGGTCAGCGCGCGCACCAACGTCACGCTCGAAAAGCTCTATGCGCGCGCGCCGTTCACCGAAGTGAAGGCCGGTCAGCCGTTGGCCGAGGTGCTCGCGCCCGAGTGGAGCGCGGCGGCGGCGGAATACTTCGCGCTGGCCAACGCCAAGTCCGTCGAAGGACGTGCGTTGCGCGCGGCCGCACGGGAACGGCTGCATGCGCTCGGCATGGACGACGCCACGATCCGCGGCCTGCGCGCGGGCAGCGGCACGATCACCTTGCGCGCGCCGATCGACGGCGTGGTCGGCCAACTCGATGTGCAGGAAGGCCAGCAGGTTGGCGCAGGCATGCCGATCATGAGCCTCAACGGGCTCGGCAAGGTCTGGGTCGATGCCGCGATTCCGCAGGCTCAGGCGGGAGGCATTACTGCCGGCACGCCGATCACCGCGACGGTGACCGCACTGCCGGACGAAACCTTCCACGGCGAAGTGGAAGCCCTGTTGCCCAACGTGGATGCGGCGACACGCACCCAACGTGCGCGGATCGTGCTCAACAACCCCAACCACGACCTTGCGCCCGGCATGTTCACTGACCTTCTCATCCAGGGCACGCCGAGTGCGCCGCACCCGCTCGTGCCAACGGAAGCGGTCATCGCCGATGGTGTCCACACCCGCGTGATCGAGGCCTTGGGCGACGGTCAGTTCAAACCGGTGTTGGTAAAAACAGGCCGATCATCGGGCGACACGACGGTCATTCTCGCCGGCCTGCAGGGTGGTGAACGCATCGTGACCTCCGGGCAATTCCTGATCGACTCCGAAGCGAGCTTGTCGGGCGCGTTGACTCGCATGGAAGCGGACAACACGGGCGCGCCGGCTGCGGAATCCAGCAGTGCGAAGCCCAACGCCATGCCCGGCATGCAGATGCCCGCGGCACCGGCACCCAACAACGCAAGCCCAGATACTTCCGCACCCTCGTCTGCACGCCCGGCTACGAAGAAGCAGGGAAGCAAAGCGATGCCTGGTATGCGGATGCCTGCTTCGGCCTCGTCGACTGGCCACGGTGACCGGCCATGATCGTCAAACTGATCCGCTGGTCGATCGCCAACCGGGGCCTGGTGCTGCTGGCCGCCGTGGCGCTGGCGATCGCCGGGACGATCTCGTTGCTGCGCATTCCGCTGGATGCGATCCCCGACCTGTCGCCGACGGAAGTCATCATCAAGACCTCGTGGCCCGGACAGCCGCCGCAAATCGTCGAGGACCAGGTGACCTATCCGATGACGACCACGATGCTGGCGGTGCCGGGGGCGACCGCTGTGCGCGGCAGCTCGATGTTCGGCGACTCCTTCGTATATGTCATCTTTGCCGACGGCACCGATCTGTACTGGGCGCGCAACCAGGTGGTGGACTATCTGAGCGAGGCCGCCAGCAAGCTGCCGCCGGGCGTCAATCCAGTCATCGGCCCCGATGCGGACGGCTCGGACTGGATTTACGAGTACGCACTGGTCGACCACAGCGGCAAGCACGATCTTGGCCAGTTGACTGCGCTCCAGAACTGGTTCCTGCGCTACCGGCTGAAGACCGTGCCGAACGTGGCGGAGGTCGCGACGATCGGTGGCATGACGAATGCGTGGCAAATCGTGCTGGCCCCTCAGGCACTGGCGGCGCGTGGTTTAACCGTGCAGCAGGTCGAGGATGCGGTCAAGGCTACCAATGGCGCCACCGGCGGCTCGGTGATCGAACAGGGCGAGGCCGAGATGATGGTCACCAGCGTCGGTTACCTGCAAACGCGTGAGGCGTTCGCACGCATTCCGGTCGCGACAGCCAAGGATGGCACCCCCGTGCTGTTGCAGGACGTCGCGCGGATCCGGCGTGCGCCCACCGAACGCCGCGGTATCGCCGAGTTGGATGGCCAAGGCGAGGTCGTGGGCGGCATCGTGATCATGCGTTACCACAAGAACGCACTCGAAACGATCAAGGCGGTCAAGGCACGCCTCGCCGAATTGCAAAAGAGCCTGCCGCCGGGCGTCAAGATCGTCACCACCTACGACCGCTCCAAGTTGATCCATCGGGCGGTGACGAATATCGGCGAAAAACTGGTCGAAGAATTCATCATCGTGGCGCTGGTGTGCCTGCTGTTCCTTGTCCACCTGCGTTCCTCACTGGTCGCGATCATTACGTTGCCGCTGGGGATCCTGACGGCATTCCTGGTAATGGATGTCCAGGGCGTGTCGGCCAATTTGATGTCGCTGGCCGGCATCGCCCTTGCCGTCGGCGAAATGGTGGACGCCGCGGTGGTGATGATCGAGAACACCCACAAGCATCTGGAAGCCTGGCGTGACGCCCACCCGGACCAGCACGAACCGGGCGCTCGCGAACGCTGGAAGCTGGTGACCGAAGCCGTGACCGAGGTCGGGCCAGCGTGTTTTGTCAGCCTGTTGGTGATCACCTTGTCGTTTGTGCCGGTGTTCGCGCTGGGTGGCGAGGAAGGCAAGCTGTTCGACCCGCTGGCCTTCACCAAGACCTACTCGGTCGCGGCTGCAGCCGCCTTGTCGGTCACACTGGTTCCGGTGCTGATGGGTTATCTGGTGCGCGGGCGTATCCGGCACGAGCAAGCCAATCCGGTCAACCGGCTGGTGCGTTGGATCTACGAGCCCATGCTGGCCTGGGCCATGCGCATGCCATGGACGGTCGTCGCGGTCGCCGTGTTGGCACTGGCGACCGCGCTGTTGCCCTTGGCGCGGCTCGGTACCGAATTCATGCCGCCGCTCGATGAAGGCACTTTGCTGTACATGCCGACCGCGTTGCCGGGTTTGTCTGCCGGCAAAGCCGCGCAGTTGCTGCAGCAAACCGACCGGATGTTAAAGACCGTGCCGGAAGTTGCGCACGTGTTTGGCGTGGCCGGCCGGGCCGACACCGCCACCGACAACGCACCGCTGGAGATGTTCGATTCCACGATCACCTTCAAGCCGGAGGATCAGTGGCGTCCGGGCATGACCATGGACAAGCTGAAACAGCAACTGGACCAGGCGGTGCACGTGCCGGGCCTTTCCAACCTGTTCGTGTACCCGATCCGCACCCGTACCGAAATGCTGATCACCGGCATCAAGTCGCCCATCGGCATCAAGGTGTTGGGGCCTGACCTTGGCGAACTGCAGCGCCTCGCGACCCACATCGCCAGCGTGGCGCAGGGCGTACCGGGCATCACCTCGGCCGTCGCCGAGCGCGCCAATGGCGGGCGCTATGTGCAGATCAAGGTTCGTCCGGACGCCGCTGCCCGATACGGACTCTCCCAGCAGGACATCCAGTCGCTGATTGCCACAGCGGTCGGCGGTGAACCCGTTGGCCAGACCATCCAAGGCTTGCAGCGCTTCCCGATCGTGCTGCGTTACCCGCGCACGACACGCGACTCGGTCGCCGCCCTGCGCGCGCTGCCGATCGTGGCACCCGGGGGCGTGCAGGTGACGCTGGGCCAGGTGGCGGACATCCATGTCACCGACGGGCCACCGATGGTGCAGAGCGAGGAAGGCGTCCCGACGACCTTCGTTTTTGTCGATACCGCGAGCAACGATCTCGGCGGCACGGTCGCCAAACTTCAGCACGCGGTGGCGCAACAGGTCACGCTGCCCGCCGGCTACACGCTCGACTGGGCCGGACAGTTCCAGGCCCTGCAGCACGCCAAGGCACGCATGAACCTGCTGGTGCCCGTGACGATCATCATCGTGTTCCTGCTGGTCTACCTGGTCTTCCGCGATACCGCACAAGCCTTGATCATCCTTGCCACGGTGCCGCTCGGCTTGGTCGGCGGGCTATGGCTGGTGTGGCTGCTGGGCTACGCCGTGTCGGTCGCAACCGTGGTCGGCTTCATCGGCCTCGCCGGCATCACCTGTGAGTTCGGTATCGTGCTGGTGCTGTACCTGCGACAAGCCTGGCAACGCCGGCTGGACGCGGGTGAACTGACCTACGCGGCGCTCGATGAGGCGGTCCATGAGGGCGCCTTGATGCGCGTGCGTCCGATCGCGATGACCGTGGTGGTGATCCTGCTCGGATTGCTGCCGATCATGGTCTTCGGTGGTACCGGTTCGCTGCTGGCACGCAGCGTGACCGCGCCGATGGTCGGCGGCATGGTCACCTCGCCGATTCTTTCGATGCTGTTCATTCCGGCGGCGTTCCGGTTGCTCGAACGCCGGCGGCTGCGCCAACGCAACGAGCAACATGCATTGCAACCCGAGGAGAACACACCATGAAAACACGCTCCATTTTGCTGGGCGCCATCCTGATGGCCACTATCACGCCTGCTTTCGCACAAGCGACGTCGGGCACCCAAGGCATGCAGATGGGTCAGGACAAGCAGGCAATGCCCATGCACCAGAACGGTTCCAACATGAAAATGATGAACTGCATGCA
>DASSNC010000110.1:0-2839 GCA_035688305.1 Rhodanobacteraceae bacterium | reverse complement strand
CGAACCGGTGCGCGCCAGCTGATTGAATCGGCGTGAATGGATCGGAGGCCAGACGTCCCATGAGCCATGGTCAAGAATCGGGCATCCCCGCAACACCGAAACATTTGTTGGCGTGGCGGATTGCGCTCACCGCGATCCTGCCGAGTCGGTTTGCGCAGACTGGCCTGTGCGCTTGCGCTTTGAAGACGCCAAGGTGCTGCACGTGAGCAGCGCTACGACCCCGATGGCCTGTTCACCGTGCACCACGGTGTGGGTTCGGAGGCGTGGAGCGACGACGGCTTCACGCGTGTTGCATAATGCGCCGGTCCATTTGCGTGGGAGTGCTGCATGATCATCGTGACCAGTGAGAATGTGGTGGGGCATCGCATCACCGAGACCAAGGGCGAGGTATTCGGCGTCGTCGTGCGCAGCCGCGGCCTCGGCGGGAATCTCATGGCGGGCCTGCGTTCGATCGTCGGCGGCGAGATCAACGAGTACACCCAGATGCTGGAAGAAGCGCGCCGCCACGCCACCGACCGCATGGTGCAGAACGCGCAGGCGATGGGTGCCAATGCCGTGATCGTGATGCGCTTCGATTCGTCCGAGATCGGCCAGACCATGAGCGAAATCGTGGCTTATGGCACCGCCGTCGTGATCGAACCGGCCTGACCGGCATGCTCGCGGTCGGGTTGTACGTGATCGGTGCGTTGCTGCTGCTCGCCGGCGGCGTCACGCTCATTGTCGGCGGCGCGCTGGTCGTGATACTGCCGCAGCTGATCATCGGAGGGTTGATCCTCGTGGTCGGACTCGCGATCGAGCGCTGGCGTTACAAGCCGGTGCTCGATCAACGCCCCGACCCGCGCTGGAGCGACACCGGCGAGCGTTTCGTCGATCCGGAAACCGGCAAGCTCACTGCGGTGTATTTCGATCCCGCGAACGGCGAGCGGCATTACCTCGCCGTGCCTGTGGGTACCGATCGCGGTTGAAAGGGCTGTCCGAACTGCGCAGGCGCTTCTGCAGCCCGGAAGATTTCTGCGGCCCAGGTTCCTAGCCTTCCAGCTCTGCCCAGCGCGCATAGACGGTTTCCAGGTCGGCTTGCAGCGCCACCAGCGCTTTCCGGGTTTGCACGATCGTGCTGCTGTCTTGCTGGAAAAACGCGGGATCGTTGGTCGCCGCAATCCGGTTGGCAATCTCGCTTTCCAGTTGTTCGATACGCTTGGGCAGCTGGTCCAGTTCGCGTTGTTCCTTGAAGCTGAGCTTGCGCTTTGCTGCCACCGGCGGCGCGGCATTGACCTTGCCGTTGGGCTTGCTGGCGCTGGTCGCAACGGGTGCGTCGGCTGGGCGCTGGCGCAGCCAGTCGCTGTAGCCGCCGACGTATTCGCCGATCCGGCCGTGGCCTTCCAGAACCAGCGTGCTGGAGACGACGTTGTCGAGGAAGGTACGGTCATGCGACACCAGCAGCAAGGTGCCCTGGTAATCCATCAACAACTCTTCCAGCAGTTCCAGCGTTTCCACGTCGAGATCGTTGGTTGGTTCGTCCATCACCAACAGGTTGGACGGTTGCGCAAACAACTTGGCCAACAGCAGGCGGTTGCGCTCGCCACCGGACAAGCGGGTGATGGGCGCGCGTGCGCGTTCCGGCGAAAACAGGAAATCCTGCAGGTAGCCGATGATGTGCTTGCGGCGGCCGTTGAGTTCGATGAACTCGACACCACCCGCGACGTTGTCCACGGCGTTGAGTGAGTTGTCCAGTTGCAGGCGGTGCTGGTCGAAGTAGGCAATTTGCGTGGCGGTGCCAAGCTCGGCCGTGCCCTGCTGCGGAATCAACTCGCCCAGCATGATTTTCAGCAATGTGCTTTTGCCGGCACCGTTCGGGCCGATGATGCCAATGCGATCTCCGCGCATCACCGTGGTGCTGAGGTCGTCGATCAAAACGCGGCCGTCGAAGCCGTGGGTAACGTGCTTGAGGTCGATCACCTTCTTGCCGGAGGCGTGCATGCGCCCCAAGGTCATCCTGGCGTTGCCGGTGAGGTTGCGCCGCGCCGCACGCTCGTTGCGCAACGCTTTCAGTGCGCGCACGCGACCTTCGTTGCGGGTACGCCGCGCCTTGATGCCCTGGCGAATCCAGACTTCCTCTTGCGCCAGCTTTTTGTCGAACAGCGCGTTTGCCTGGCTTTCGGCGTGCAGGCGTTCCTCACGCCGGCGCAGGTAATTGTCGTAGTCGCCGGGCCAGTCCGTCAGCGCGCCGCGATCGATTTCAACGATGCGCGTGGCCAGCGCGCGTACCAGGCTGCGGTCATGCGTGACGAAAACGAGGCTGCCGGAAAACTGCTTGAGGAAACCTTCCAGCCAGCCGATCGCGTCGATATCCAGATGGTTGGTGGGTTCGTCCAGCAGCAATACATCCGGCTTGCGCACCAGCGCCTGCGCCAGCAACACCCGCCGCTTCATGCCACCGGAAAGCGCGGAGAAATCCATGTCCGCGGGCAGTTCCAGCTTGGTCAGCACTTCATCAACGCGACGATCCAGATCCCAGCCATGCTGCGCTTCGATCTTCGCCTGCACGTCGCCCAGTGCATCGAGGTCACCTGTAGCCAACAAGTGGTGATAGCGCGCCAGCAGGCGGCCAAGGTCGCCCAACCCTTCGGCCACCACGTCGAACACGCTGCCGGCGGTGTCCTGCGGCACTTCTTGTGCCATGCGCGCGATCACGATGCCTTTTTGTACGCGCACCTCGCCGTCGTCGGCGCGCAGCTCGCCGCTGATCAACTTCATCAGGGTCGATTTGCCTTCGCCGTTGCGACCGACAATGCACACCCGTTCGTTCGATTCGATGGACAAATCGACCTGTTCGAGCAGG
>DASSNC010000108.1:0-33584 GCA_035688305.1 Rhodanobacteraceae bacterium | reverse complement strand
TCGAACACCGCTTCAACATCAACTTCGGGTTCTATTTCTGAGCGTGCCACAGCGCATCCGCGGCTTCGCACCCACGAAGCCGCGGATGCGGTGCGGCGGCAGCCAGTCCACCAACCGCACCATGGGTCACCCTGGATTGGGGAGCACGATCCGCACGCCTGAAGCGGGCTGGCGGCCGATGACATTGCGCGCGGCCATCGGCGTATCGTCGCGCCGGTTAGCCATCGTGCCGTCGCGCAGCGACACGGTCAACACGGCCGAACTGCCGATCACTGCCCGTTGCTCGCCGTTCGCTGATTCGTTCGCAGACGAACAATAGTCGATGGTCACTGTCCGCCCCTAAGCCGCCATTGGTTCCAATGCACATGCATACCGATCTGTCATCGAAACGGTGTGATAGCTGGATCCGGTGGGCCGAACTCGAACTCCATCCAATCGTCGCTGTCGTCCTCGTCCGTCTTGATGATCGAAATTTTTGTCGGCATTCGACCCTGACTCAAGTAGAACTCTATCAACCTAGGTAGTGTATTTGGCGAACGGATCGATTCATCGTCAGACAGTCCGTCACGCGTGTGATTTATTTCTTCGACAGTGGACCGACCGGCAAGCAATTCGAGTACCTCGCGGGTGCTGACCCGCACTCGGTTTCCACTCATTTCGTAGCCTCCGTGATGCCCCAAGCCGAAGCTTGGCTCTCTGGCCCTACGCGCCGCATTGCCGGGCATGGCTATCGGCTTGGGCAGTAACTCCACCATGCGGAGAGCCAAGGTTTCCAATTCAGCAGGTGGGCTGTTTGACTTACGTTGCACAAGCTCCGCGACAAGCCGGCGTTCGGCTGGACGAGCTTCGTGCCAGGCGAACCGTGGCTCTTCCACCGAGAGCAAGAGTACAAAGTGCACTGATGGGTGCTGGCGCAGGAATTCCTCGGCTATCGATCTTCCGCCGAGTGCACCAGGACCACCCGTAAGGTTTGCTAGAGTTGCGCTATCGCCATCGCCGACGATGATGCCCACGATACCCGATGCACCACGCAGCTGCTTCGCTTTGTCGTGTAGGGTTCTGTACAGCGGATTGCGATCGCGAACGAGGGGAAGGTTGTACGCCGCGTACGACGCATTGCTGTATGGAGACCCGCTACGATCGATGCGCAAGTGGAGCAACGCATCGCCATCGCTTATTGTGAACGTTGGAGCGTTCGTGCCGCTTTCTATCTGCCGCTTGAGCTCGGGAACTACTTTGTCGTGTACAAACTCAGTTAGCCGTTTCCTCTCCGGCATCCGAAGGCAAATTTTGTGTCCACCTGGCAAATACCGCGTGCTCGACTCGATCGCCAGGCTGACTCCGCCAACTGGTAGGCCTAGGCGAGCTTTTGCCTGTTCTATCAGGCGCATGAGCTCCTCGACGGGATTCTGTTCGTGCAGGCTCTTGTCGGAGACGGCCGTGACGTCAGCGTTAACCAGAAGGTCGCTGTCGCTGAAGCGAACGTCCGGCCTCCTTCCTGAGGCGAGGGGGACTTCGTGCTGCAACGTACCGAGCTTCGATAGGGCGTGCAAGATGACTACCTCCCACATGACCGCCAGTCGGTCGGCCCCCGGTGTATTCAGGCGTGCAGCTAGCTGAGCCGTTACGTTCTCGCCGAGTACGGGTCGTAATTCATCTAACCTCCGTTGGATGGCTCGGCGGGCGAAGATCAAAACGATAAGCTCCGGCTCTAACTTGGGTTGACCAGCTTTCAAGTGTTGGATCTGGAGATGTGGCGCTTACTTCAGCGGGTCGTTCTAGTCCAACTTGCACGCCTACCATGCTCGCCTGAGATGTCCAAGCGCAACTGAAGGGTGGGTCTGCCACTAGCAGCCGCCAAAGACCACCAAGACGCTCGACACAATCACAAAGATCAAGGTGATCAGAACCATACCTTGTGCTGAAAATTGTTGCCAAAAGGTGAGCCGTGCAGCCTCTGAATAAGGCAGCAACTCCGGATGTGGGGAGCGCTTGGCTTTCCACTGGCCGTATGCCGCCATCATCCTGGCTGGCCAAGGTTGCATAGAAAGCGCGAGCTTCATCGCCCGTTCGACGTTGAAGCTCACGTCATACCCATCGGGACATCCTTCCGCCACTGCCAAATCATTTTCAACCGTCTTGTAGTCGTCCAGGATGCGTGGCAGGCTCTTTGCAATCGAAGCGGTGATCGAAAGAGCTTTCTGCGCTTGGGTTCCTCGATATTGCGACCACAGGCCCAAGACTCCTGCGAAAACGAGAATCGAAAAGTCCATCTTGAATCCCCGTGCCCCGAGCAAGGGGATCGCTTGACTGGAATTGGCTGCAAGAACACCGGCTGCAGCACCCACCGCCGTCAGCCACCAACCAACAAATTTGGTAATGCGTTTTGAATGCTTCGCGACGGTGATGCTGACGGACTTGGCTAGCGCCATCTCGAACGGGGCGCGCTTTTGGTCAGCCCAAACTATAAATTCCTTCTCATTCATTTCACTACCCCTGTCCTGTTGGCCGACAATACAACATCGCCTCTTTGAACTGCGCCTGCCCTTCTGGGAGCCCAGCAAACCCGGTGGTGTAGCGCCGGGGGACATCACGCCCATTGCACCTTGGGGGCGCACTTTTGAAGCCATAAACGCCAACACTTTAAGACCTCGTCAGCGGGCCTTTCTGAGCGACTGTTCTGGCCGCCGCCAGCCGCCACCCCTCGACGGAATCGCGCGAGCCCTACGGCGACGGCTGCGCCAACTTTGCCGCCACCGCAGCCGCGCGCTGTTTCGCAAGTTGGGCCTCGAAATCCCTGTGCGCTGCGTTCGCGTATGCGCGGCATAGCGTGGGGTCGATCAGCGCGTCTGCATCACCCGCGTTGCGCTTGGCCACGCGCTTCCAGAAGTCCACCATGCCCGGATGCGGGGCGAGCGCGATGTCGCAGGTCAGCGCCGCGACCGTTGCGAAGCTGTGTTCGTAATCGTCGATGAGGTGCGGGGCGTTCGGGTTGCCGACCAGTTTGTAATCGGGTGCAGACAGGCTGCCGACATCCACCATGTGCAGGCAGCGTTTGTGCTCGCACGAGATCCAGATCCAGCTCGTATTGCCCTTGGTGTGGCCCGGCGTCGCGTGCGCGGTCAACAAGATGTCACCCAGTTGCAGACGCTCGCCATCGCTCACCCGACGCGTGATGTGCACTGGTGAAAACACGAAGCGGTCGCCGTATTGCGGATCGTCACGGCCACCGCGCGCCAGCAGCGCGGCATCGCCGGCGCCTGCGAGCACCTGCGCGCCGGTGTCGCGCGCGATCTGCGCGATGCCGCCGGCGTGATCGCAATGGGCATGCGAATTCAGGATCCACTTGATGTGGTGTGGATCGAAACCGAGGCTCCGAATATTCGCCTCGATCATTGGCGCGTCTTCGGGTACGCCGCCATCAATCAGCACATCGCCGGCAGGCGCGGTGATCAGGAACACGCCGAGGCCGTGCGGCCCGACGTACCAGGTATTGCCGTAGATCCGGAACGGCGCCTGCGGCGCGATCCACGAAGGATCATTCACGCAAGCCTGCGCGCGCGCAGGCGTCACGTGCGCTTGTGCCGGCGCCTGCGCCTGCGCGACCGGTGCGAGCAGAACCAACGCAACCATCACCGCAATCAGCCAGCGCATGCAATCGTCCGGAAGCCGAATCGCGCAGGATAGCAGTCACGGCGGGCTGGTCGCGGGCACCAACAGGTTGCTGAAACAGCGCCGCCCTGCCCGCTTCAACGCGCCGCGCACCGCGGCCGGAGCACGCAATGCACGCCGTCACTCACCCGGCCAGATCGCCACATGCGGTTCGGCGTCGTCGCCGATCCAGCCGCGGTACATGCCATCGGTATTGAACGGAAAGGCGTAGCTGCCGTCGGCGCCGAGCACGATCGCGCCGCCGCTGCCGCCGAGGCGCGGGATGTCGCCATTGATGACGGCGTCGGCCGCGTCGATGATCGATTGCTGCAACAGTTGCACCCGCGCGCACACCGCGTGCGCTGCGGCCGTGCGCAGATAGAACTCGCCCCAACCGGTACCGGACATCGCGCACACGGAATTGGCGTAGGTGCCAGCGCCGATCACCGGCGAATCGCCGATGCGGCCCCAGCGTTTGTCGGTCATGCCGCCGGTCGAGGTCGCGGCGGCGAGGTGTCCGTGCATGTCCAGCGCCACCGCGCCGACCGTGCCGTAATGATCGACTTCCTCGCCGGCCGCGCTCTGGCGCAACGCGTCTTGCAGTTCCCTGCGGCGCTTGTCGGTGTGGAAGTAGGCGGCCGCAACGAGCGCGATGTCTTGCGTACGCGCAAACGCTTCGGCGCCCGCGCCAGCCAGCATCACATGTTCGGAATGCTCCATCACCGCACGCGCCAGCAGCACCGGATTGCGCACATGTTGCACGCCGCACACCGCGCCGGCGCGCAAGCTGGCGCCATCCATGATGGCGGCGTCGAGTTCGTTCACGCCCTCGTGCGTGAATACCGCGCCCTTGCCGGCGTTGAAGTACGGTGCATCTTCCAGCGCGACCACGGCTGCCGCGACGGCATCGAGGGCGGAACCGCCCGCGGCAAGCAAGGCATGCCCGCGACGCAAGGCCGCAGCCAGCGCCACGCGCGTTGCGCGCTCGGTTTCCGCATCCATGTCCTTGCGGATGACGCCCGCACCGCCGTGGACCAACAGCATGCAGCGCGCATGCGACTCAGGGACTGGGTTCGACATCGGGTTCGGAATCCTTGGTGGGTGGAGCCGGCAGCAGCGCATCGGGCGGCTGCGCGGCAGGGAATTGTGCCGTAGCCGTGGTGCCCCTGCCGAGTTCGCTGTCCAACGTGACCTGCCAACCGTAGCGATCGGCGATGCGGCGCACGATTGCAAGCCCGATGCCGTGGCCCTTGCCGCCGGTGCGGCTGCCGCGATAGAACGGCTGGAAGGCGCGCTCGATGTCTTCCTCGCTCATGCCGCTGCCGGTATCGATGACGCGCACGCGATCGGCCTCGACCTCGACGGTCACGCTGCCCTGTTCCGTGTACAGGCAGGCGTTGCGGATCAAATTGCCGACCATCACCGCAAAGACGCGCGGCGGTGCATGCAGCGCAAAGCGCGCGCGCTCCAGCAACACCAGCACGACCGGTTTGCGGCCCAGCAATTCGCGGTAGCGCGACACTTCGGCGGCGACCACGTCATTGGCAAGAAAATCTTCTTCGCGCAATCCGGATTCCGATTCGCGCGCCAGCACCAGGAAGGTTTCGATCAGCGCTTCCATCTCGCGCACCGAGCGGCGAATGCGGTCCAGCGAGCGTTGCGCGAATGGACTCAATCCCTCTTCATCGGCCAACACATCGGCGGCGACCTTCATCACCGTGAGCGGCGTACGCAGCTCATGGCTGGCATCACGGGTGAAGTTGCGCTCGCGCTCGACGAAGGCGTCCAGGCGCTTGGCGAAACTGTGCAACGCCGCCACCAGTACCTCGACATCGCTGTCGGTCGCCGCGGGCAAGCGCTCCGGCGCCAGCGCGGCCGGATCAGGATGGTCGGGATTCCAATGCCGCACTACCCTGGCCAGCGCCACCAGCGGCGACAAGGCCTTGCGCGAAGCGCGATAGGTGAGCCAGGTCGCGAAGTAGATGATCAGCACCACCAGCGCCAGCGGAATCAGCGCAAACAACACCACCACGCTGCTCGGGCGGTCGTTGTTGAACAACAGATACAAACGTCCGTGTGGCGTGTCGGACACGCGTACCGTACTGCTGGTGCCGTCCGCCAGGTGCACGCGATGGTATCCCGTCGCCAACACGCGCAAGTCCGGCGGCACCGCGGCGTTCGACTGGCCGGGCGCCTGCAGGTAACCGTGGATCAACCAGGTATTGGGCAACGGCGCATTCGGATCGAGCGCCAGTTGCCGGGTGAGGTAGATCGCTTCGCGATCGAGTTCCTGGCGCGCCACGGCTTGCGGCACCGAACTCACCGCGGCGTACGCGCCCAAAGCGGTGACGATGCTGATCGCCGCCACCCACAGCGAGAACATCACCCAAAAGCGGTGACTGATGCTGGCATATATGGTCATCCTGCGGATTCATCCCGGACGCGCCGCCTGCGCGGTTCCGATTCTCCGCGCGCGTGCGGCGCCAGCGCAACCCGCGTCAGGCTCGCGCCCGTTCGGTCACGGCTTCGGTGTCGAGGTCGGCAATGCGATAGCCGGCACTGTGGATGGTGTGCAACAGTGGCCGGTGGTACGGCTTGTCCACCACCCGGCGCAGGTTGTACAGGTGCGATCGCAGGGTATCGGAATCGGGCAAGGTATCGCCCCAGATCTCGCGCTCGATGTCGTGGCGCGAGACCACGCGCGGTGATTCGCGCATCAGGATGGACAACAACTTCAGGCCGATTGGCGAAACCTGCAGGTCTTCGCCAGCGCGGGTGATCCGGAACGTGCCGGTGTCCAGGGTCAGGTCGCCAACCTGATAGACCTCGCTGGAAACCTGCCGCCGTTCGCGCCGGATCAAGGCGCGGATGCGCGCTTCCAGCTCGCGCGGTTCGAACGGCTTGACCAGGTAATCGTCGGCCCCGGCATCAAGTCCTACCAGTTTGTCTTCCAGCGTGTCGCGCGCCGTCAGCATCAGCACCGGCGTGGCCTTCTTGGCCTCACCCCGCAGCTTGCGGCAGACGTCGAGGCCATCCATGCCCGGCAGCATCAGGTCCAGCACGATCACGTCATAGCTGCCGGTGACCGCCAGGTGCAGGCCACTGACGCCGTCTCCGGCGTAGTCGACCGAATAGCCGCGCCGCTCGAGGAACTCGCCGACCATCTCGGCGATGCCATTGTTGTCCTCGACCAGCAGGATCAACCCGGATTGGCTGTCGCGTTCGCCCTCGCTCATTGTCGCTGCCCCCGATTCCACGCTGCGCTCCACATTGCGTGGGCAATGTGCCGCGACAAAGGTGATCGCGGCGTGAACACGGGTCGGGGAAGGCATGTCAACCGATCGCCAGCGGGCACGTTATCCCATGCAGGCGGGGCAACGACCGCCTGGCATCACACGCGGCGATGCGGCGGGCAGTCACCCTGGTGGCTGTCCGCCGCATGGCGTGTTGCCGCCGGATCAATCGTCGTCGCGCGGCACGCTCACCTTGCCCTTGACGCCGTGGTGGCTGACATCGCCGCTGCCGACACTGCCGACGCTCAAGTCGCCAGCCACGCCGTTCACGTTGAAATCGCCTGAACCCACGCTGCCGGCATGCACGTTGCCGCCGACCTGCTTCACTTCAATGTCACCGGACGCGACCGATCCGACACTCACGTTGCCCGTGACGCCAAGGATCTGGAGGTCGCCCGAACCGACGCTCTGCACGCTCACGCTGCCGCCGACCGTGGCCAGCTTCGCATCGCCCGAAGCCAGCGAACCGAGCGTCGCATTGCCCTTGACGTTGCTGACGCCGAAGTCGCCGGAACCGATGCTGCCAACTTGCGCGTCGCCGTGGACACCATCCACGCTGACGTCACCGGAGCCGACCGCGGACACGTTCAGGCTGCCGACGTCGCTGGCCTCCACGTCGCCCGAGCCCACCCGCAAGCCCAACTGGCCGGCAATGCCGTCCACCTTCAGGTCGCCCGAGCCAACCGTGGCGTCCAGGGCTGCGAGCTTGCTCGCATGCGCGTCACCGGAACCTTCCTGCAATTTGACCGCAAGCGTCTGCGGCACGCTCACGTCCAGCTTGAGATACGCGTAGGAACCGCCGAAAAGCGAGATATGGATGCCGTGTTCGTCAGCGTGCGCGATGACGCTGGCGGTGTCGCCGTGGCGCACGGCTTCCAGCTTCACGTTCTGCAGACGGTCCTGGCTGCTTGCGCACGCGGTGCCACGCACCACGACCTTGCTTGCGCCCGGCTCGCCGTGGAGCACGAGGTCATCGGGGCCAATCTGCACGAGCAACGACTTCAGGCCCGCGGCATCGAGCTCGGCATTGCGCGGCGCGCTGAACTTGCACGAATCGGCGGCAGCGGCGGTGAGCGACACGCCCAGCAGCGAGACAACCGCAAATGCGAGGATGGTGGTGCGCATGGTGTTGCTCCTGCCTGCATGACCGCGATCGCGGTCGAATGCGGCCAGCCTAGGTGTGATGGCGCCGGCGGGCATGTGCAAAAAGTCCGTGTGCCCAAAGTCCGCGTGACTTCCGGCCTACGGCTTGCGCTCGTCGCGCTTGGCCTGATCCCACAACGCATCCTGTTCAGCCAGCGACTTTCCGGCAAGCGTTTCCCCGGCCTCGGCGGCAAGCGTCTCCATGCGCCGGAAGCGACGCTCGAACTTGGCGTTGGCATGCCTCAGGGCGGCCGAGAAATCCACCCTGGCATGCCGCGCCAGGTTCACCGTCACGAACAGCACGTCGCCGATTTCATCCAGCAGCCGGTCGTGACCCGCGTTCGCCACGAATTCGGCGCGCACTTCACCGACTTCCTCGGCGAGCTTGTCCAGCACCGGCTCCGGACCGGGCCAGTCGAAGCCGACGGTCGCGGCCTTGTCGCACAACTTGGCGGCACGCTGCCACTCCGGCAGGCCGCGCGCAACGCCCGCGAGCGCGCTGGAGTCGGTCTCGCCGCGCTCGGCACGTTCGGCGCGCTTGATCTCGTCCCATGCGCGACGTTGCTCCTCGGCGTTCGCGTATTCCGCATCCGCGAAAACATGTGGATGCCGCCGCTCCAGCTTGCCGCTGATCGCCGCGACCACGTCACCGAAGTCGAACAGGCCCTGTTCCTCGGCCATGCGCGCGTGGAACACCACCTGCAGCAGCAAATCGCCGAGTTCATCCTTGAGCGCTGCGTAATCCTTGCGGTCGATCGCGTCGGCGGTCTCGTAGGCTTCCTCGATGGTGTACGGCGCGATGGTGTCGAAGGTTTGCGCGATATCCCACGGACAGCCGCGCGCGGGATCGCGCAACCGCGCCATGATCGCGAGCAGCATCGCAATGTCGCGCGAACCCGGCCCGTCGTGGTTGTCGTCTGTCACGCCATGTCACCTTGAAAACGTTGACCACGGATTTTCACGGATGGGCACGGATTCAAAGCGATACTCCGGCGTGCCGCATCGGTTGCTCCATGCAAATCCGTGTTGATCCGTGTTGATCCGTGGCAAAAGCTTTTGGTTATCCAACTCGCAGTCGCGCCAGCCAATCCACCGCTGGATCGCCCAACGCGAGGAATTCCGGATTGAGCAGCGAATCCTTGGTGTTGTAGCGCAAGGGTGCGCCCGCCAAATCGACCACCGCGCCGCCGGCCTGCTCCAGCACGCACTGCGCCGCCGCGGTATCCCACTCCGACGTGGGCCCGAGCCGCAGGTACAGGTCGGCATCGCCGCGCGCAACCAGGCAGAACTTGATCG
Source organism: Rhodanobacteraceae bacterium (assembly GCA_035688305.1). Lineage (GTDB taxonomy): Bacteria > Pseudomonadota > Gammaproteobacteria > Xanthomonadales > Rhodanobacteraceae > 66-474. The sequence continues at coordinate 24,201 of DASSNC010000108.1, read as the reverse complement.
ACGAGCCGACCGGCTGCAAGCGGTATTCGCCAAGGCCCGCCAGCACTTCGGACTGGCGGTCGCCGCCGTGCGAACGGCTGCCGGCGACCACCGGAACCGAGGCTGCGGCACGCGTGGTGATCGGCTGCGGCAACGCGCCCGGCGCGGCTTCCAGAAATGCCCCCTCTTGCGCGATGCCGCAATAAAGTTCACCACTCACCGGCACCAGCACCACGCCCAACACCGGCGCGTGGTCCTCGATCAGCGCGATGTTGACGGTGAACTCGCCGTTGCGCTTGACGAATTCGCGGGTGCCATCCAGCGGGTCGACCAGCCAATAGCGATCCCACGCGCGGCGCGTGTCCCAGCCAACGCTTTTGGATTCCTCGGACAACACGGGAATATCCGGCGTCAACGTTCGCAAGCCGTCGACGATCACGTGATGCGCAGCCATGTCCGCCGCCGTCAGCGGCGAATCGTCGGCCTTGCGTTCGATCGCGAAGCTGCCGGCGTAAACCTCCAGGATCGCCGCCCCCGCGCGGCGCGCGAGCAAGCAGCTTTCGTGCGCAATGCGTTCAAGTGCACTCATGCGGGCTGGAACCTTCCTTGCATGTATTCGCGGGCGATGAACAAGGCCGCGATCGAACGGCCTTCGGAAACATCGTCGCGCGCCAGCAATCGGTGCAGCTCGGACAGCTTCCACGGGACCACGTCCAGCGGCTCGGGCTCATCACCCGGCAGACGTTCCGGATACAAATCCTCGGCCAATACCACCGCGGCCTTGTGGGTCATGTAGGCGGGCGACAGCGACAACACCGACAGCGGCGTCAGCTTGCGCGCGCCGAACCCGACTTCTTCCTTCAACTCGCGATTGGCCGCGTCGAGAACGCCTTCGCCGAAGTCGATCCGGCCCTTGGGCACGCCAAGTTCATAACGGTCGACACCGGCGCCGTACTCGCGCACCAGCAACACGGTGTCGTGGTCCCGCATCGGCACGATGAACACCGCGCCCATGCCGCGTGCAGTCAGCCGTTCAAAAGTGCGCTGGGCGCCGTTCGAAAACGCGAGGTCGATTTCCTCGACATGCAGGAACCGGCTGTTGTCGACTTCGCGCTTTGCAAGGATCTCGGGAGGTTTGGGCATCCGATGATTGTAGCCCGGGGTGGCGCCGCTCACCCACCCGGCGCAGATGGCGGTGGCACGCTGGATGCCGACGAGGGCACCACCACCTTTTTGCCGGTGAGCGTTTCGGCCGGCGGCAGCGAGAGGCGGATGTCGTGATCGTTCTTTGGCGGCGGCGGAATCTCGCCGTGGCAACCGAACAGGCCACCGGCCAGCGCCAGCAAGGGATTGACTGCACAGGTGACCCGATCACCCGTCGGCAACTTCACCGTTTTCTTGACGGTGGTCTTGTCGATCATCTTGTTGAGCAGCTTGCGGCCGTTGGTTTCGTTGACGGGCGCCCACGCCTCGTTGAAGCGCGTCGGTTTGTAGTGCAGCGGCGTCTTGATGGTGAGCACCTGGTCACCCTCGGGCATGACCGCGCGGTAAGCCGGCGCCGATGCCGGGGGGCCACCGTTCGACATCTGGATCTGGCCGTTCTGGCCATACAGGTCAAGCTGGCGCGGCGGTGGCTCGATGGTCGCCGTGATGCTGCCCGGCGCACGCGGAACGGGATGGTGGATACGCACCGGCGGTGGCAAGGGCGCCCCCGGCAATGGCGGCGGTGGCAGCAACGGCGGCGGTGGCGGCGGCAAGGGTGCGGTCTCGTAAAACGTCACTTCGAGCGCTTGTCCCTGCACCACAGGACGTACCGGTGCGCCCCACGTCACCCACGCGATCACCAGCACGTGCCCGACCAGCACCAGGGCCAGCAGCCACCTGCTGCGACGGCGGTCGCGCGGCGGGTGGTGCCATTGCGTCAAGCGCTGCGGCGGCGCAGCGCCTGCGATGGGCTCGGCCGACCACCAGGCATCGAACCCACGGGCAAGTGGTTCTCCTGTCGATGATGGTCCCTGTGCATCGTTGCCCGGCATGCGTTCACATGGCTTTCGCGGTTTGTCGCGGTCAGTGTACGGGACGCTCCCGGCGTATCCGCTTGCGCGCGGCTGCCTCGGCACCCTTCATCGGACCACGCGGCGGCCGTCAGGTTCCACGTGCCAACTTGACCGAACGCCAAGTTTGGCGCATGTTCACGCGACCGCCGCGATCCGAAAAGCGAGGCCAGCATGAGCGCCTACACCACCGGAGACATTCGCAACGTGGCCCTGGCAGGCCACGCCGGCGCCGGCAAAACCACCCTGTTTGAAGCCCTGCTGCAGGCCGGTGGCGCGATCCAGTCGGCAGGCAGCATCGAGCGCGGCAGCACGGTTTCCGATTTCGATGCCCAGGAAAGGGAACGCCAGCACTCCATCCACTCGGCCATCGCCGCCATCGACGCCGGCGGCTGCCACATCAACCTGATCGACACTGCCGGTTACGCCGATTTTCGCGGCCAGACGCTTGCGGCCCTCGCCGCCGTGGAAACCTGCGCGGTGGTCGTCAACGCCGCCAACGGCATCGAGCATGGCACCCGTCGCCTGATGCACTACGCGAAGGAGCGCCGCCTCGCGCGCATGCTGGTGATCAATCGCATCGACGCCGAGGGCGTGGACCTCGCCGCGCTGGTCGAGCAACTGCGCGACGAGTTCGGCAGCGAGTGCCTGCCGGTGAACCTGCCCGCCGAACAGGGCGCCAAGGTGGTCGATTGTTTCTTCGCACCACAGGGCACGAGTGACCTCGGCGCGGTCAGTGACGCGCACCAGCACATCATCGACCAGGTGGTCGAAATCAACGAACGCGTGATGGGGCGTTACCTCGAAGACGGCGAAAGCGCGCTGGCGCCGGAAGAATTGCACGAGGCTTTCGAACAATGCCTGCGCGAGGGGCATCTGGTGCCGATCTGTTTCACCTCCGCGCGCACCGGCGCGGGTGTCGCGGAGTGGCTTACCGTCGCGCAGAAATTGCTGCCGCATCCGGGTGAGGCCAATCCGCCGCCATTCGTGAAAGGCTCCGGCACCGATGCCACCCCGATCGTGGCCAAACCGGATCCTGCCGCGCACGTGCTCGCGGACGTCTTCAAGATCATCAACGATCCCTTCGTCGGCAAGCTGGCGGTGTTTCGCGTGTGGCAGGGCACCGTGAAGAAGGACTCGCAGCTCTTCATCGACGACGGCAAGAAGCCATTCAAGGTCGGACACCTGTTCCGGCTGCAGGGCAAGGATCATGTCGAGATCGACAGCGCGATTCCAGGTGATTTCGCCGGCATCGCCAAGGTCGAGGAAATCCACTTCGACGCGATCCTGCACGACTCGCACGACGAAGACCTGATCCACCTCGCACCGCTGCACTATCCGCTGTCGATGTTCGGCCTTGCGGTGGAACCCAGGCACAAGGGCCAGGACCAGAAGCTCGCGACCGCGCTGGCCAAGCTCGCCGAAGAAGACCCCTGCCTGCAGGTCGAGCACAACAAGGAGTTGAACGAGACGGTGTTGCGCGGCCTCTCCGACCTGCACCTGAAGCTGATTCTCGAACGCATGCAGGAACGCTACGGCGTCGAGGTGATCACCCACCCGCCGCGCATCGCGTATCGCGAAACCATCGGCGGATCGGCCGAGGGCCACCACCGCCACAAGAAGCAGACCGGCGGCGCCGGCCAGTTCGGCGAAGTGTTCCTGCGCATCGAGCCACTCGGCCGCGGCGAGGGCTTCGAGTTCCGCGACGACAGCAAGGGTGGCGTCATTCCCAACCAATACATCCCGGCGATCGAGAAAGGCGTGCGCCAGGTACTCGAACACGGCGCAATCGCCGGCTACCCGATGCAGGACGTGCGCGTGATCGTGTACGACGGCAAATACCACCCGGTCGATTCCAAGGAAGTCGCGTTCGTGTCGGCGGGCAAGAAAGCTTTCCTCGACGCGGTGTCGAAGGCCAAGCCCATCGTGCTGGAACCGATCGTCAGCCTCGACGTCAACGTGCCCGAGCAATACATGGGCGATGTCACAGGCGGGCTGGCGTCCAAGCGCGCGCGCATCAACGGCACCGACGCGCTGCGCGGCGGCATGCTGGTGGTGAAGGCGCAGGCGCCATTGGCCGAAGTGGTCGACTACCAGACCGAGCTGCGCTCACTCACCGGCGGCGAAGGCCGCTTCGCGATGGAGCTGTCGCACTACGACCCGGTCCCGGCGCAGGTGCAAAAGCAACTGGTCGAGGCGTACAAACCGAGAGTCGAGGAAGACTGACGCGTACACAGTGGGCATTGGACTCGGCGCCATCCCGCGCAGGCCGCAATCACACTTGCCGTCATGCCGGCGCAGGCCGCAATCGCACTTGTCGTCATACCGGCTCAGGCCGCAAAGGATTTCCCTTCCCCCGCAAGCGGGTGAAGGAAAGTCAAAACGCGTAGGTTGGGCTGACCCGGTGCTCTTCCCGGGGAAGCCCAACACCTGCGGGCGACGACGTTGGGCTTCCCCCGGATCAAGTCCGGGCTCAACCCAACCTACGCCACTGCACCCGCTCGCCGCCCAAGGCGAGCGGAACTCGTTCGAGTAATTCCAGACTGCGCGAGCGTGCCCCCCATCCGGCCTGCGGCCACCTTCCCCCGCAAGCGGGGGAAGGAAAGTCAAAACGCGTAGGTTGGGCTGACCCGGTGCTCTCCCCGGGGAAGCCCAACACCTGCGGACGACGACGTTGGGCTTCCCCCGGACCAAGTCCGGGGTCAACCCAACCTGCGCAGCTGCGTCTGCGCGCCGCTGATGCGGGTGGGAAAAGACCGGGATGTCGAATCAACGCGCGCTGCGCAGCGTGGGCGCAGAGGCAAACTGCGGGAAGCGCACGCGGATCGCCCGTCGGATACCGGCAACATCCAATCCCGCCTCGGCAAGCAACTCCTCGCGGGTGGCGTGTTCGAGGAAACGATCGGGCAACCCGAGATGCAGCAGCGGAACTGCAACGCCGCGTGCCGCGAGGCACTCGCCAACAGCGGAACCCGCGCCGCCGGCGATGACGTTGTCTTCGAGTGTCACCAGCGCGTCGTGCGAGCGCGCCAGCTCCAGCAGCAAGGTCTCGTCCAGCGGTTTGACGAAGCGCATGTTGACGATGGTTGCGTCGAGTTCATCGCCGAGCGACTCCGCCGGCGCGAGCGTGCAGCCGAACGCCAGCAGCGCAATGCCGCGTCCCTGCCGGCGCAGCTCGGCCTTGCCGATCGGTAGTTCGCTGAGCGCCGGATCGATTGCAACGCCAGGCCCGCTGCCGCGCGGGTAGCGAATGGCCGCAGGTCCGGCGTGCCGGTAGCCCGTGGTCAACAACTTGCGGCATTCGTCCTCGTCGGCCGGCGCCATCACCAGCAGGTTCGGAATGCAGCGCAGGTACGTGAGATCGAAGCTGCCCGCGTGGGTGGGACCGTCGGGCCCGACCACGCCGGCGCGGTCAATGGCAAAGGTGACGTCGAGGTTCTGCAAGGCGACGTCGTGGATTAACTGGTCGTAACCGCGTTGCAGGAAGGTCGAGTAGATCGCGACGACCGGTTTGGCGCCTTCGCAGGCGAGGCCCGCGGCCAACGTCACCGCGTGTTGTTCGGCGATCGCGACGTCGAGGTAGCGATCCGGATGCTCGCGCGAGAAGCGCACCATGCCGGAGCCTTCGCGCATCGCTGGCGTGATCGCGATGAGGCGTGAATCGTCCGTGGCCATGTCGCACAGCCAGTCGCCGAACACTTCGCTGTACGCCGGCGTCTTCGCCGCAGCGTGCGCGACGCCGCGCGCCGGATCGAATTTCCCGACCGCGTGGTATTCGATCTGCGCCTGCTCGGCCAGCGCATAACCCTTGCCTTTGACCGTGACGACGTGCAGCAGCTGCGGGCCGTGCTTGCCCTTCACCGCGCGCAACGCGCGCAGCAATACGGGCAGGTCATGGCCGTCGATCGGGCCGGAATAGGCAAAGCCCAACTCTTCGAACAGGGCTTCCGGATGCGGGCCCGATTCACCGGCTTCACCCGCGCGCAGGCGCGCCAGCGTGCGGTCGAGGCCACCGACGTTCTCGCTGATCGACATGCCGTTGTCGTTCAGCACCACCAGCATGTCCGGCGCGATGCCGCCGGCGTGATTCAGGGCTTCGTAGGCCATGCCGCCGGTGATCGCGCCGTCGCCGATCACCGCGACGACCTTGCGATCGTCGCCCTTGCGTTGCAACGCGAGCGCCATGCCCAACGCGGCCGAAATGGACGTCGATGCGTGGCCCACGCCGAAGGTGTCGTACTCGCTTTCGCTGCGGCGCAGGAACGGCGCGGGTCCGCCCTTCTGCTTGATGATGGTGATGCGGTCGCGGCGGCCGGTGAGGATCTTGTGCGGATAGCCCTGGTGGCCGACATCCCAGACCAGGCGGTCGCGCGGGGTGTCGTAAAGATAATGCAGGGCAATCGTGAGCTCGACAACGCCCAGGCCCGCACCGAAGTGGCCGCCGACGCTGGCAACCGACTCGATCAGGTACGCGCGCAATTCATCCGCGACCTTGCCAAGTTCCGCTTCGGGAACCCGCTTCAGGTCGGCGGGTGAATTGATCTGCGCTAGCAGCGGGTAGCGGGTGGCGTCGAGCATTCCGCCATTGTGGCGCAGCAGGCCTCGCCTGTACTACTCGACGTGCTCGGTGGCGCCCGCCTGCCGCTTGCCGCCGAAACGCCAGCCGAAGTTCTGCCGGATCCGGATATGCCGCGAAACGTCGCGCATTTCATGGATGCGGCGGCTGTTGGCGGCCATCACGTCGCTGCGGGTCAGGATGCCAACCATGTGGGTCGGGTTGTTGCGCTCAACCACGATCAGGCGGCCGACGTTTTCGGTCACCATGAGGTCGGTGGCATCGCGCAGGTTGTGGTCCTCGAACACCACGATCGGCCCGCGTTTCAGCATCTCGCCGATGCGGGTCAGTCCGGGCTTGGCCGGATCGAGCAGGTCGCGGCGCGTGATCACGCCGCGCACGCGGCCGGCGTCATCGAGCACCGGGTAGCCCTGGTGCTGTGCACGCACGCGGCCGGAATTCATCCAGCTGCGCACCTCGCCCAGTTCGTCCGACGTTTTCAGCGAGCGCACCTCGCGGGTGCAAACCTTGCCGACCGGGATCTGTTCCATGTCGTCGGCGGTGTACTCGCTCGGCACGCGCACGCCGCGACGTTCGATTTTTTCGGTCATGATGGTGCCGCGCATCGTCAAGGCCGAGATCAGGTAGGCCGCGGTGCAACCGCCCAGCAAAGGCAACAGCGTTGCCGGCTGGCGGGTCGTCTCGAAGCAGAACACGATCGCGGTCAGCAGCGCGCGCGAAGATCCGGCGAAGATCGTGGCCATGCCGACCAGGGCCGCGACGCGCGGGTCGATGTTGAAACCCGGCCACAGATGGCCGATGCCGATGCCGATCAGCGCGCCCAGCGAGCCGCCGATCATGAACAGTGGCGCCAGCGTACCGCCCGAGGTACCGCTGCCGAGCGAGATCACCCACGACACGAATTTCAGCGAGCCGAAGGTGAGCAGCATGGTGACGCCGAAGTGGCCCTGCACCAGTGCGTCGATGTTGTCGTAGCCGACGCCCAGCGTGTGCGGTGAAATCCAGCCGATCACGCCTGCAGCGATCGCGCCCAGCGCCGGCCACCACATCCAGTGGATCGGCAGCTTGGCAAAGGCATCTTCGACGCCGTATACCGCCTTGGTGACCCACACGCTGGCGTAGCCGACGATCACGCCCAGCACGATGTAACTCGCCAACGCCCAACCGCCTGGCTCGGCCACTGTGGGCATCGCGAATACCGCCGCGGAGCCGAAGCTCGCATAGCGCACGCCGGTGGCGGTGACGCAAGCCAGTGCCACCGGAATCAACGAGCGCGGGCGCAGTTCGAACAGCAGCAACTCGACCGCCATCACCAGTGATGCGACGGGCGCACCGAACACCGCCGCCATGCCGGCCGCCGCGCCGGCCGCCAACAGCACCTTGCGTTCCTGCGCGGTGACGCGCAGCAATTGTCCGATCAGCGAGCCCATCGCGCCGCCGGTCGAGATGATCGGACCCTCGGCGCCGAACGGGCCGCCGGTACCAATCGCGAATGCCGACGAGACCGGCTTCAGCCAGGTGAGGCGCGGGGCGATATTGGATTCGTGTTCCAGGATCCGCTCCATCGCCTCGGGGATACCGTGGCCCTGGATCGCGCGCGAGCCCCAACGCGCCATCACGCCGGCGATCAGGCCGCCGATTACCGGCATCATGATCACCCACGCACCCAGATGGTTGCCCGCCGGCGACAGCACCGCCGAGCGCGCGATCGCGTGCGGGCCGAACACGTCGGAAATGCGGCCGTAGAACGTGATGTCGGTGATCAGGTTGATCATCAACATCAAGAGTTGCGCGACGCCCGCGGCAGCGGCGCCCAGCGCGATCGCCATGGCGCTGGTCAACAGGATGCGGTGCGTGACCAGGGTCGACTCGCGCGGCATGCTGGCCTGGTCGAGCGCCGCGCCGAGTGCCGGTGCAACCGGCAGTGCGTCGGTGCTGCCGGTGGTCTTGACGCTCGCGTGTTCGGGAGCGCTCGCGCTCCCGGACTCCGGCTGCGCGGAAGGCGGGTTGGTCTGGGTCATGGGGGGCACAAGGCAACGGTTGCTGCGTCGCATCATAGCGGGCGCGGCTGCCGCGCCCAAGCACCAAGGGTGACCGGGTTCCGGTTTCGCGGATGCTGGCGCGGGTTTCGCGCGCCGCGAGGCCTGTAGTCAGGTCGGGGGGCACGCGCACCGGCGAAATACTGCGATCCTGCGGGCATCTGCTCGCTACCGGACGTCATGCCGCTGCGTTATGCTTGAAATGCAAGGGCTTCATCGCCCGACGTGCTACCGGGGTTGACCCGCATGGCTGATGTCTTCGTCTCCTATGCCCGCGCCGACAAACCGCGTGTCGCGCCGCTGGTGGCCGCGATGGAGGCCAAGGGCTGGTCGGTGTGGTGGGATCCGGACATCGCGCCGGGGCGCGAGTTCGACGACGAGATCGACGCAGCGCTGCAGGCGGCCAAGGCGGTGCTGGTGGTGTGGACGCCGACGTCCGTCGTGTCGCGCTGGGTGCGCGGCGAGGCGCGCGATGCGGCCGAGCGCGGCGTGCTGGTACCGGTGCGCTTCGACCAGGCGCGATTGCCGATCGACGTGCGTGCGATCCACACCACTGATCTCGATGAGTGGCGTGACGATCCGGCGCATCCGGCCGTGCAGGAATGCCTCAACGCGCTGGCAGCGACGATCGCACGTGCGCAAGCGGCGCGATCCGCGCACACAGGCGACGCGCTGGCGGCGGCCCCGGCGGCGGAACCCGCGCGGTTCTCGATCTGCGTATTGCCGTTCGTCAACATGAGCGGCGACCCGGAACAGGAATACTTCAGCGACGGCATCACCGAGGACATCATCACCGACCTCAGCAAGGTGTCGGCGCTGGAAGTCGTCTCGCGCAATGGTTCGTTCCTGTACAAGGGCAAGCAGGTCGATGTCCCGAAGGTGGCGCGCGAGTTGAAGGTCAGCCACGTGCTGGAAGGCAGCGTGCGCAGGGCCGGCGGACGCGTCCGCATCACCGCCCAGCTGATCGACGGGACGAGCAACCGGCATGTCTGGGCCGAACGCTACGACCGCGACGCCAGCGACATCTTCGCGCTGCAGGACGAAATTTCGCACGCAATCGTGAAGGCGCTGCGGCTGCGCCTGCTGCCCGAGGAGAAAAAGGCCATCGAGCGCCGTGGCACCGAAAATGCCGAGGCACACGACTTGTACCTGATGGCGCGGCAACTGTATGTGACCAACCAGTTGGGCGAGAACCCATCGCGGGCGATCGTGCGCGCATGCATGCGCGCCACGGAAATCGACCCGAACTACGCGCAGGCATGGGCATTGATGGCCGTGGGCTACCGCAACCTGCGTGAGTTGGGGGTGGAATCGGACGACGGCATGACCGCCGCAGAGCGGGCGCTCGCGCTCAATCCCGACCTCGCCGAGGCGCACGCCGTCAAGGCTCACATCCTGCAAATGAAAGGTGCGATGGATGAAGCATTGGCCGAGGTCGAGACCGCGCTCAAGCTGGACTCCGGTTCCTATGAAGCCAATCGTACCGCCGGGCGTCTCAACTACCAGTTGCACCGTTTTGACGACGCCACCAGGTTCTTCGAGAAGGCCCTCGGCCTCATGGACTCGGACGTCAATACGGCGATGCTGCTGGTCAGCGCGTACAAGGCGCTTGGCGACGACGCCGGCGTCCACCGCGCGGCTGAACTGGCGTCCACGCGGGCCGATGCCGTGTTGGCGCTGGATCGCAACAATGCCAGCGTCATGGCATACAGCGCGGTTGCGCTCGGGGCGTTGGGTGAGGCGGAACGGGCCAAGGCGCGCATGAATCGTGCCCTGCTGATCGATCCCGACAACATGGACATGCGCTACAACTTCGCATGCTCGTTGAATGAGTATCTGCACGACAAGGCGGCCACGCTGGACATGCTCGCGCCGTTGTTCGCAACCATCACGGCCTATCTGCTGCGTTACCTGAAGGCCGATCCGGATTTTCTTTCGCTGCACGACGACCCGCGCTACCAGGCCATGGTCGCCGCCGCCGAAGCGCGTCTTGCGACGGCGAAGGATTCAAGCGCGTCCGCACCCAGGCAGTCGGCCTAGCGCCAAGGGCTGTATCCCCGCACCCCCGCGCTCACGCGCGGCTGCGCACGCATACGGCGTGCGGAGATGCCGCTGCGGTTCCGTGCGCTTGCGCGACCGGCCAGATCCTCACCGGTTCTTGATGGATGGATTCTTGTTGGTCGCCGGACCCGCGGCAAATGTCAGCGGCACGCCATAGACCATCTCGCCGAAGCGCGCGCAGAGCTGATAGAACCAACGGCCTCGGGTATCCCTTCTTTGGTGCATGTTGTACAGCAGGAACGCGGTTTTTCCCTGCGGCACCACGGGGATGAACCCTGGCTTCCGCAGCAACCAGGCAAATCCCGGATACACAGGATCCCCCAGCTGGCAAAACTCACCGGCACTCGCATTGCCGCTGAGCTCCAGTGTGATGGTGTGAAAAAGTTGGGTCGGATTGTGCTCCAAGTCGATCTGATCGAACTCGGTGGAATGCTCGCCGCCGTTGATCACCAGCATGTTGTCGGGGTCGCCGGACTTGAAGTCGTGTTCGAGGGTGACAGGGAGGGTGACTGCGCGAACGATACTCATGACGATCTCCTGTGGGTGGGAACGTGCGCGGTTGTGCGCGGGAAGATGCCGCGGTTGCTGCCTATTGCGTCGTTGCCGGTTGCCCGTCAGGGGTGATGGCGTCCGGTGGCAGGCGTGCAAGGAACGACGTATTGACCGGATACGGGATGCCGTGGTGTTGCAACGTGACCAGCAGGGCCGCGTCGCGGTAGCCGATCTTCCAGAGTTGTGCGATCAGCGGGCGGGCGTCGGACTCGCGGTCCAGGCCGAGCAACGCCACGACCTGCAACGCCAGCAGGCGAGGATCGTGCTGGCCGGTGCGTTGGGATTGTGCGGCCTTGACCACTGTACCGTACAGGGCGGCCGCGACGTCGGGTGCGTTGCTGGTACTCGCCAGCAACAATTGGGCTTCCAGCTTGGCCAACAGCAAGCCACGGTTGTCCGGCTGTTTGGCCAGCAGCGGTTCAAGTCGATGCAGCGCAGCCTGCGCCTGCGCGTTTGCGGCGCGCGACTGGCCGTCGGCAAGCGATTCGGCGGCCTGCTCAAGCCGGGCAGATGCGGCGTCGCTTTGGAAATAGCCATTGGTCGGGTCCTTGCGGACCAACGCCGCGAGTATGCCGAGGGACCGCGCGGTCAGCTTTTTCGCCGCCGCCAGGTCGCCGTTGAGCCGCTGCAGTCGGGCAAGCTGGATCGAATACAGGGCAAGATCGTCCTGGAACCCGGCATTGTCCGGATCGACATGCACGAGTTTCTCGGCCATCTGCACGGCTTGCCCGAGATGGCGTAGCCCTGACTGATCGTCGCCGGCCAGCGCCAGCGTGCGTCCCAGGATGGCACGCACGACCAACGTCGCATCGCTTTGGCTGTTGTCGCGCGGATCGCGTGCCGACAATGCCGATTCGATTTTTTCGTCGGCGGCGTATTCCGCGATCGCGGTGGCAAGATCGCCGTCGAGCAGGGCCAACTTGCCGAGATTGTTGTGGGCGCCACCCAGTTCGGTTTGCCATTCGGCATCGTCGGGCTTGGCGGTCACCAGTTTTTGTGACGATTCGAGGGCATTCCGGTAGGCAACAGCAGCCAGATCCAGCTGTCCGCGCGCCTCATGCACGTGGCCGAGATTGTTGTCGAGCATTTCCAGCTTGAACAGCAAATCCAGATTGTTGGCGCCGTGCGCCGCGGCACGCTGCAGCACGCTGCGCGCTGCCTCGAAATGCTTCTGGGCCGCATCAAGTTCTCCCTGTTGCCACTGGGCCTGGCCGATGAAGCTCAGGATGCGGGCATATTGCAACTGCACCTCGGTGTCGGCGGGCGCCGCCTTAGCCAGGCCGATGGCGAGTTGCGCTGCCGCGTCGAAGGCCTCCAGCGCGCCGCCGAGATTGCCCTGGTTTTGCCTGACATAACCGATTTTGGTGAGCGCCGTGGCGCGCTGCGCCAGTGCCGTTGGCGTGGAGTCGGCAGTTGGCAGCGACTTGAAATAGGCCATCGCCTTGTCATCAACCGCCTCCATGATGTCGAGGCGTTGCACCTGCGTCAGCTTGTCGCTGAGGTCGCCCAGCATGAAGTTGACCAGCCCTTCGGCTTGTTTCTGGCGGCGTTCGGCCGCTTGCTGCGCAACCACTGCTTCACGCCGCGAGACCAGGGCGAAAGCCGCCAACACGACGGTTACCGCCATGACCGTGACCGCCAGTGCGGTGACCACCGCCATGCGCCGCAGCTTGCGGTGCTGTTCGCGCTGCTTCAGCGCATCGAAGCCGACGTCCAAGATGCCGGCGATGAGTTTCAGCTTGGCGTTGGGTTTCCCATCCTTGCCGGGACGCGCGTCGGCGGCGATCGGCTCGGTACGTTCTGCGCTTGGCTGGCCGTTCGCATCGATCTGGAAACGCAGCGCCGGCGCGAAGCATTCCTCCGCTTCGCGGCCGGGCTTGTCGGTTGCATCCGGTTCGCCCTCCACGATCAGGCAGAAGATGCGTTCGGCGCGGCCCATGCGCTTGTAGGCGAGTATTTCTTCGTTGACCCAACGCGAGGTCGCCGAAGCCGGCGAGCAGATCACGATCAGGTTGGCCGATTGCGCCAACGCCGCATTGACCTTGTCGCCGAGATCGTGCGCGCTGGCGAGTTCTTCACGGTCGCGAAAGATGGGATTCAGTCGGCGCGGGATGCTGCCGTGCGCGGTGTGGGTGCCCACCAGTCGCGACGGCACCCGGTAAGTTTCCAGGGACTTGTGCAGCCAGCCGGCCCACGCCTTGTCGCGGTGGCTGTAGCTGATGAATGCGCGGTAGGCAAAGCCGCAACCTGGCGACGACTCGGACACGTGACGTTCCCCGGATTCCAGTGCTCCTGGAACGCCCGTCGAGACTGGGGCCGGAAATCCCGAAGTGACTCAGTCGAGACGGGCAGAGAAAAGTCTAGCAGCGAATGTGAACGACATCACATTCGGCCCGCTACTGCGATCTGGTCGTCAAATGTTCACATCCTGCCCGCTTCCAGCGGCCGCTGGCGGTGCATCACCGCCCATTCCACGTGCTCGGAAAGCGCAGCCTCGCCGAGCGCACGCAGGATCTCGCGTTGTTCCTCGACGTCGTCGGTATCGTCCAGCGCCTTGCGGGCATTGGCGAAGACGCGTTCCATGAAGCGGTACTGCCGGATCAGTTCGCGGTCGGCCTTGCGGAACGAATACGCTTCGCGCACCGCCGCGAAGATCGAGAACACCGCCATCAGGACGATCCAGTTGTTCTTGGCGTCGGCCGACAGGTGCTGCGCGAACACCGCCAATATCACGCTGATCAAAATGCCGCCCAGCAGGCACAGTGCGCCGAGCGCCTCGTTGGCGCGGTGGGTGCGTTCGCGCTGCTTGGTGCGGACGCGGTAGTAGCCGAGCTCGCCACTGCCGTCATCACCCACCCAGTCGCCGATCACCTCACGGATGATCGGCGCACCGGGCCGGATCGGCGAGGGATCGTCGGAAAGCCCCGCGCTGCGCATCACGTTGCGCACCCAGCCCAGTTCGATGTCCTGCTTTTGCATCAGGCTGTCGCGCGCGAACTCCGGATCGGTGGTCAGCGAAATGCCTGCGCGTCGCCAATGGCACTGCACGCGCAAGCCTTCGGCCAGCGCCCGGTAGTCGAGATATTTGCGGTGCCAGCCACGCCGCTTGGCGATGGTGCTGATGGCGATGCCGGCGGCGAACAGCAGCAGGAACACGTACAGCATGTCGTCCTGGGCGGGCAGGTTGTCGTAGGCGGTGAAGGCCATGCCCATCACGAACGCGATCATGTAGATCACCCGCATCGCCAGCACCACGCGGCGCTGGAAGTGCATGGCCAACCAGTCGGCGGCGCGGAACAGGATGGCGGGCGAGGATGGAGCATGCACCTCGACCTCGCCCGGCCGCGGCGGCGCATCCGCGATCGTCATGCCCTCCTGCTCGATTCTGTCGGCGTATTTCCGCGCGTCTTCGTTGAATTCGTCGGCATTCGCAAACACCGCGTGGAACGTCGCCGGCATCGGCGCGTCGGGTTCGGACGTCTCGTCGAGGTTGCGCCAGATGATCTGGCCCGGCCGCAGCGGTGCCGCCGGTGTTCCACCCGGCGCGTTGCGCGAACACACCAGATGGCACAACAGCCGTTCGTCGCCACCGCCGTACAGGCGTGGACGGCGGTTGCGCCGGCGATCGACGCCGCCCGGCTGCGTGCCGGTCAGGAAGTAATCGACGATTTGCGCGGTGCCGCCCTCGTGATGGGACGGTTTGCCGTCCCAGATGGCCAGCAGCAGGTGGCAATGGCGCGCCACGAACATGCCGACCTGCGCGTACTGGCGGTCGCGTTCCTCGCCGCGCGTGGAAATGCCGGCCGGCGTGTGCCCGGTCAGCAGCGGCAATTCGATCAGTTGCGCCCGGGAGCACAACGATTCGAACCGCGCGCGCACCGCGGCATCCTCGAAATCGTGCGCATACAGCTCACGCGCAAACGGCAGCGGCGCGATCAGCCGTGCGCCGAGCGCCAGCCCTTCCTCGGCCACCAGTTGGTCGCCGCCTTCGGCAAGTGGCGACAGGATCGTCAGTGGCGAGTGTGGAAACTCGCGCTGCAATCGCGTGAACAGTTCCCGCACGCGCCGGCGGATCGGTTCGATCTCGCTGGTCGCGATATTGCGGTGGCTGGTGACGCCGACCACCAGCGGCGTGGTGGCCGCAGCCGACCGACCATCCCCGGATGACACCGGACCCGAAACGTCACGCAGCACGCTTGCCTGGTTGGCGGTTTTCATTGGTGCCCATTGTGGTGCATTTCGCCGGGCGGGGTATCGCCGCTGGGGGCTGCATACGCCGGACTGCCCACGGCCAGAGCCGGAGGCAGTCCGAAAGGTCGCTGGACGTCGAGTCCAGCTATCCGCTGCTCAACAAGCCGTGCCTGCCGAGGTCCCGTCGTTGTCCGGCTATATGGCAGGCTGCTTGTTGATGATCTGGGGGTCGCAGGGAACGGTGGCATTGCCGTTGCCGGTGTCGATGACATTCACCTTGTAGTTGGCGTTGATGACCGACGTGTTCTTGTCGTTGATGACCCGTGAACGCTTCGCATTGCCGTGTGTGGTCAGCTGGTCGGCATCGTCGCCGGTGAAGCCGACGCTGTCGATCTCGTAGCGAGAATCGGCGACCAGACTCAAGTTGATGGAGGCATTGCCGTTGCCGATCGTGCAGGTTACCTTGCCGTTGTTGCTGTCCGTGTCTCCGCCGGTGTACTTGTAGCTGTAGATGGCGCCGTTGGAAGCGGTGGTGTTGGTCCATCCGTCACCGCTGGAGGGGGAGTTGCGGATGTCGAGGGAAACGCCGTTGGGGTTGGGCATGGTCTTGCTCCCGTGTGTGGATGGCCGTCCCGGCCGGATGGAGCGGGCAGCCGGCCCGCCGGTCCTGCCGTCGCGCCGGCGATGGACCGACGGCGCGACGGTTTTTCGATATCAATGACCGCTGGTGCCAGCCGGCTGTTTGCCGCGCGTGGTAACGCCGGTCGAGGCACCCCTCGTGTCGGGCCATGGTTGCAGGGGCACGTAGCCGGCGGCTTCCAGCCGCTTCAGATAAGGCGCCGCTTCGGAGCCGTGGCCGAGCCGTTGCAGCACCCGCACCAGCAGATCGAGCCGGTTGAAGGGGACCTCGTTTTCAGCGCCGTCAAGCAACAACGCACGCGCCTGGTTCCATGCGTCTTTGGCATCGGCAACACGTCCTTCGCGTTGCGCGAGTTCGCCTTGCAGCAGCCGGGCCTGCGCCAGAAGCAGGCGCAAGGATCCGCTCGGCTTGGCCTTCCACGCTGGCACGGCGAGTGCCAGCGCGGCCTTGATCTGTGTGGCGGTGGCGGCAGCGTCACCGCCACGCGCCAAGGCCAGCCATGCCATCTGGTTGTGCGTATGCACCAAGCCTGTCAGCACGTACTGGCTCTTGGGATCCTTGGCGTGGGCCGCGACCAGCAGTTTCTCGGCGTCGCTGGCCGCTTGGGCTGCCTTGCCGGGTTGTTGGTCTGCGGCATCCAACTTCGATTGGTCCAGGCGGCAGAGCGCCAGTGATGTCAGCCATTCGTTGTTCTCCGGATCGCGTGCGTGCAAGGCTGTGGCAAGTGCACTGGCCAATGCGTTGTTGTCACGTGCCGATCCAAGCTGGCCACGTTGCTGCTGCACAGCAACCAGCCAGCCCAGTGCCTGCACGCTGACGTCCTTCCAGATCGCGTTGCGGGGTTCGGCGATCATGTTCTGCTTGAGATCCCGGACGTTCTCGGCGAAATAGTCCTCGGCGACGCCCAAGTGGCCCTGTTCGAGCGCCAGGCTGCCGAGCCACGAGGCGACGTTGGCGGCTTCCTGGCGAAGTTCCGGATCCGCGGGTCGTTGCTTGAGCCAGCCGCGGTACATCGCAAGTTGCTGCCGCATCCCGCGCTCGGCATCAGCGGTACGTCCCAACTTCTTGTCCATCACCGCCATGCCTTGCAGGCCGTAGGCCACCTCCTTTTGCCACGCAAAGTTGTGGCGGTCCATCGCCGCCAGTTTGACCGCGCTGTCGTAGTAGCGGTGGAACATGGCATCTGCCGTGGTGTCATCGCCTTCCTGCATCGCGGCATAGCCCACCCAGTATTCGGCCTGGGCCTTGTCGAACAGCCGATCGCCGTTCTTCGGTTCGCGGCTGTAGAGGGCGCTGGTGCGCTTCAGTGCTTCGCGAAAGCCGGCCATCGCCTCGGCGAGTTCGCCCTTGGCCAGACGTACCTGGCCGATGTCCATCAACAAGCGTGCCTGCTGCTCGAGTGCGGTGTCCGTGAGATCGCGTGGGTTGAGCGTCGCGAAGTAGGCGGTGGCCTTGTCGTCGACCGCGCGCATCAGGTCCAGACGTCCGACCGTGGATAGTTTCTTGCGCAGGTCGCCAAGCATGAAGCCGAGGATGTCCTCCGCCTGGGCCTGACGGCGCTTGGCGTCATCGCGCGCGACGACAGCGGCCTGCTCCGCAACCACGGCCTTGTGCTGCGCGACCACCGCATGGTCGCGCGAGATCAGGGCGAACACCGCCAGCACGATGGTCACCGCCATGACCGCCACGGCCAACGCGGTGACCGCTGCCATCCTTTGCATCCTGCGATGCTGCTCGCGCTGCTTGAGTGCATCGAAGCCGACATCGAGCATGCCGGCAATCAGTTTCAACTTGGCGTTGGGCTTGCCGTCCTTGCCGGGACGGGCATCGGCGGCGATAGGTTCGGTGCGCTCCGATGTCGGCTGGCCGCCCGCGTCGAGCTGGAAGCGCAGCGCCGGCGCAAAGCATTCCTCCGCTTCGCGCCCGGGCTGGTCGGTTGCATCCGGTTCGCCTTCCACGATCAGGCAGAAGATGCGCTCGGCGCGCCCGAGTCGCTTGTAGGCAAGTATTT
The DNA here is from genome assembly GCA_035688305.1 of Rhodanobacteraceae bacterium. Taxonomy (GTDB): domain Bacteria; phylum Pseudomonadota; class Gammaproteobacteria; order Xanthomonadales; family Rhodanobacteraceae; genus 66-474. Next base: position 6,098 of record DASSNC010000108.1, on the reverse strand, counting down.
CCTCGTTGACCCAATGCGAAGCGGCCGACGCCGGCGAGCAAATCACGATCAGGTTCGCCGATTGCGCGAGCGCCGCGTTGACCTTGCGCCCAAGATCGTGTGCGCTGGCCAGCTCGTCGCGATCGCGAAAGATCGGATTCAGGCGCTGCGGAATCGCGCCCGCCGCGGTTTGCCCCCCGACCAGTCGCGCCGGCACGCGGTAGGTTTCCAACGCCTTGTGCAGCCAGTCCGCCCACGCCTTGTCGGCATGGCTGTAGCTGATGAAGGCGCGGTAGGCAAATTGTGGAGCGGGCGAATCGGACATGGCAGCCGTGCGTCTTCCGGACAGTTTTGAGCCGCCGGCGAAACGCGCGTCACGCCGTGGGTCGGCGGTCTCGCGGCAAGTGGTGGACCAGGAATTCCATCTGATCGGCAAGGATGTTGCGATTGGAAAGGATCAGGTGTTCAACCCAACTTGGTTTGTAGGGCACCGCCAGCAGCGGCATGCCGGCTTGTTGCGGGGTGCGCCCGCCCTTGCGCAGGTTGCAGGCGAGGCACGCGGACACCACGTTCTCCCAGATGTCGCGGCCATCGCGCGACAGCGGCATCACGTGGTCGCGGGTCAGCTCGCCGCGCGCGCAGTGGCGGCCGCAATACAGGCACAGGTAGCGGTCGCGCGCGAACAGCGCGGCATTGCTCAGTGCGGGTGACGGATCGACCGCATGGTGGTTGCAGTGGCCGCGGCTGGCAATGATCGGATGCAGACGCAGGATGCTCTGCTCGCCCGAATCGCGATGGATGCCACCGTGCACGGTCAGGCACGGATCACCCAGCGTCCACGCCACCGCTTCACGCACGTACAGGCAGGCTGCGTCCTGCCAACTGATCCAGTCGAGGATGCGCCCGCCGGCATCCAGCGACAACACGCGCGTCGAGTGCAAGTCGGCGACGGCGTGCGCGGGATGTTCGATCACACTGGCTGTGTGCGAATCCATGGTGGCTGAAGCATAGAACAAATCGGTACGAGGGCGTTAGGGCCTGTCAGCGCGGCGCCGCTGCGCAACGGGTTTGGCCATCCGCAGCAATTCGACGTCGAAGCCTGCGCGTTCGTACAACGCGCGGGCGCGGGCGTTGCCGGGGAACACGGCCAGGGTCAGGCGTTCACACTGGTTGCGCCTGGCCCAGCGCCCGGCGTACTCCAGCAGCGCGCGACCGATACCGTGTCCATCGTGCCCCGTGGCGACGGCCAGATCCGAGATGTGGCAGTTGCGCGAACCCGCGAAGAAATCGCGCAGCACCTGCAGGTGCAGCAAGCCGGTGCATTCGCCGGACTCGCCTTCGCTGACGAAGAACACTTCATCCTCGCCGGGCGACTGCAGCGCGCGCTCGATGTCGGCACGGATCGCGGCTGCACATTCGCGCTTGCGCCGGCCCTTCGGCAATTTGAAGTCCACGAAGCGCGGCGCCAGCGACAGGATGAAGTCCGCATCGCTGGCGAGCGCGGCGCGGATCACGATGCTGTGCTTGCCGGTCCGCGCCATCGCCCCGCCTGGCTCAGCCGAACAACGCGTCCGGCATCGCCAGCACACTGTCGGCGTCGGCCTGGATCGCGGCGAGGTGGGTGCGCGTGCGCGGCAGGATGCGGCTGAAGTAGAACCGCGCCGTGAGCCGTTTGGCTTGCTTGAAGTCTTCCGATTGCGTTGATGCATCCGCAGCGGCGACGCTGCGCGCCCATGCATAGGCGAAGGCCACGTAGCCCGAATACATCAGGTAGTCGTACGCCGCGGCCCCAACTTCATCCGGGTTGGCGACCGCACGCCTGCCGATGCCGCGCGTCATCTCGCCCCACTCCTTGGCCAGTGCGGCCAGTTTCGGCAAGAACTCCTTGAGACCTTCGTTGGCGGCGTGCTGTTGCAGGAATCCACCGATTTGCGCGAGGAACAATTTCAGGCCTTCGCCCTGCTGGCGCATGATCTTGCGGCCGAGCAAGTCCAGTGACTGGATGCCGGTGGTGCCTTCGTAGATCGTGGTGATGCGCGCGTCGCGCACGTACTGCTCCATGCCATTGTCGGTGATGTAACCGTGGCCGCCATAGATCTGCAGCGCGAGGCCGGTGCACTCGTTGCCGTTCTCGGTGAGCATGGCCTTGACGATCGGGGTCAGGAAGCCGATCAACGCGGCGGCGCGCTTGACTTCATCCGCGTCCTTGGAGCGGTGCTCGATGTCGACCAGCGTTGCGGCGTACAGGCCGAGTGCGCGGCCGCCTTCGATCAGCGACTTCTGTGTCAGCAGCATCCGGCGGATGTCACCGTGCACGATCAACGGGTCGGCCGGCTTGTCTGGAAACTTGGGGCCCGAGAGCGCGCGCATCTGCAGGCGCTCGCGCGCGTACGACAACGCGTTCTGGTACGCGCGCTCGGCCAGGGCCAATCCCTGCAGGCCAACCGCGAGGCGCGCGGTGTTCATCATGGTGAACATCGCGTTGAGGCCCTTGTTGGCTTCGCCGATCAGCCAGCCCTGGGCGCCGTCGAAATTCATCACGCAGGTCGAGGAACCCTTGATGCCCATCTTGTGTTCGATCGAACCGCATTGCACCGCGTTGCGCTTGCCGGCCTTGCCGTCCTTGCCGACCTTGAGCTTCGGCACGATGAACAGCGAAATGCCTTTCACGCCTTCCGGCGCGTCCGGCAGCCGCGCCAGCACCAGGTGCACGATGTTGTCGGCGAGGTCGTGCTCGCCGGCGGTGATGAAGATCTTGGTGCCGCTGATCGCGTGGCTACCGTCGTCGTTCGGGACCGCGCGGGTCTTCAGCAGGCCGAGGTCGGTACCGCAGTGCGGTTCGGTCAGGCACATCGTGCCGGTCCAGGCGCCGGACACGATCGGTTTCAGGAATGCTTCCTTCTGCCAGTCCTCGCCGTGCACGCGCAGCGCTTCGATGGCGCCGTGCGAAAGCAGCGGGTACTCGCCCCAGGACAGGTTCGCGGAATCGATCATTTCCTTGACCGGCGCGCCGATCGATTCGGGCAGGCCCTGGCCGCCCATGTCTTCGGGCGCGGTCAAGCCCGCCCAGCCGCCTTCGACGAATTGCTCGTAGGCATGTTTGAAGCCCTTGGGCGTGGTCACCGCACCGGTCTTCTTGTCGTAATGGCAGCCCTCCGCATCGCCGGAGGCGTTCAACGGCGCCAGCACGCTTTGCGAGAATTTTGCGGCCTCGTCCAGCACCGCGTCGATCAACTCGCGGTTGAGCGCGTCGCAGCCCGGCAGTTTTGCAAACAGTTTTTCGACTTCCAGCACGTCGAACAGGTTGAAGCGGATGTCGGCGAGCGGAGCGGTGTAATGCGTGGTCATCATTGAATCCTTGGTAGTGGTTCCGGTTGCCCTTGCACAAGCTGGTGGTGAACGGCTAACGCCAGATGTTCGAAACGCCCGGCACGGGTGAAATGTAGCCCTTGCCGTCGAGCTTGAATGGCTGGGGCTTGCCGGTGTCACCCTTGCCGACCGAGAGCGTGCCCTTGAGTTCGTATTGCACGGCGCCGTGCCCGGCCTTGGCGAGTGCGGCGATGCCCGCCGCATCCGGCCGCAGGGTCACGGACGCGACGTCGGCATCCATCTGCGGGATATCCAGCCCCGGCGAAATCGCCACGTGCCCGGTCGCGGTGCCGTTGAGACTCAGGTCCGCGTCGATCGCGTACACATGCATGCCGGTGTCGTAACTGTAGTTCTGGAAGCGCACCAGCACCGCCCAGGTGCCATCGGAATTCACGGTGAGTTGCTGGATGCCGGCGGTGGGCGGCTGCAGTTTGGTGGCGGCACTGCCGCATCCGCCGAGCACGAGCGCCGCGGCCAGCATCGCGCAGGCGATCAAGATCCGGTGGCTGCGAAAAATCGAACGCGTGGACATCGGCCGGCTCCTCTCGGGGCATGGTGGTGGGTCAAGCGGCTTACTTTAGCGCGCCGGCTGCGGTTCCGTGGAAACGTAACCGGCCCACGGCGGCGCGTGCAGCGCGCTGAATGCCGCGCCCGCATGCAGCGCGGCCAGGCGGCCGTCGTCAATGATCGCCACGGCTTCGGCCAGCGCACTCACTTCGTCGGGCTGGTGGCTGACCAGAATCGTCGTCAGTGCCAGTTCACGCTTGAGTCCACGCAGATGCTCCAGTACCTCGGCGCGCGCCTCGCGGTGCAGATTGGCCAGGGGTTCATCCAGCAACAATGCGCGTGGTTGGCGCAGCAGTGCACGACCGATCGCGACGCGCCGTACCTGGCCACCCGAAAGTTGCGCAGGCTTGCGCTTCAGCAACGTGGCGAGTTCCAGCAACTGCACCGCATCGTCGAACGCGGCGGCGGGCGCGCTGCGCGGCATGCCGAAGCGCAGGTTGTCGCGCACGGACAAGTGCGGAAACAGGCGAGCGTCCTGGAACACCACGCCGAGGCCACGCCGTGCCGGCGGCAGGTCGACGCGCCGGGCACTGTCAAACAGCACGTGGCCGTCGATCGCGATGCGTCCGCGGCGCGGATGCAGCAAGCCCGCGATGGCGAGCAGGGTCGAGGTCTTGCCGCAGCCGGAATGTCCGAACAACGCGAGTGCACGGGCGTCGGAGTCCAGCGACAGTTCCAGCGTGAACTCGCCGCGCGCAAGCGTGAGGTCGAGGCCGATCATGCCTCGGCCTCGTGGCGGGTGCCGCCGCGCAGCAGCATCATGGCCGCGATCAGCGAGGCCACAAGCGCGACGACCACGGCGACCAGCGTGAGCCGCAGCGCGCCGCTTTCACCGCCGGGCGTCGAAATCAGTTCGTACAACGCGATCGGCAGGGTGCGGGTCTGGCCGGGGATCGACGACACGAAGGTGATGGTGGCGCCGAACTCACCGAAGGCGCGCGCGAAGGCCAGCGCGAGGCCGGCAACCAGCCCGCGCAGCGACAACGGCAGGGTGACCGCGAAGAAGATTCGCCACGAACCGGCGCCGAGCGTCGCAGCGGCGTGTTCGAGCTTGCGATCCACCGACTCGAACGCGTTGCGCAAGGCCACCACCAGCAACGGGAACGCCATCACCGCCGCGGCCAGCGCCGCGCCGGTCCAGCGAAATGCAATCGATAATCCGGCCGCATCCAGCAAGCGTCCAATAGGGCCGTGGTGACCGAATGCGATCAAGAGGACGTAGCCGGTCACCACCGGCGGCAGGATCAGCGGCAGCAACAGCATGCCTTCGAACAGCGGCTTGCCGAAAAACCGCGTGCGCGCCAGCAGCCACGCGCAGCCGATCGCGAACGGCAACGAACAGGTCACGCCGACCAGCGAGACCTTGAAACTCAGCGCCAACGCGACCGTTTCGGCATGGGTGAGCAGCATGCGTCAGTGCTGCCCCGCCGCGGGCATGCCGAATCCCCAGCGCTCAAACACGTCGCGTGCGCGCGGCGATTTCAGTGCGGCCAGCAGCGCACGCGATGCCGCGTTGTCGTGCCCGGCGACGATCGCGACCGGATACACGACGGGCTTGTGCGACCCGGCCGGGAACGTGGCCAGCACGCGTACACGCGGTTCCGACACAGCATCGGAACGGTACACGATGCCGAGCGGGCATTGCCCCAGCACCACCAGGTTCAGCGCCGCACGCACATCGCGGGTCATCGCCATGCGCGATTCCAGCGTTCCCCAGAAGCCGAGGCTGGTCAGCGCTTGCCGGGCGTAGATCCCGGCGGGCACGGAATCCGGCAACGCAATCGCGAGGCGCCCATCCCTGCCGAGCGCAGCCAGCCAAGGCGCCGTGCCATGGGTGAAATCGAGCCGGGTCGCGAACGCTTCTGGCGCGACCAGCACCAAGGCATTGGCGAGCAGATCACGGCGCGAGTTCGAGACGATCGCGCCATGCTGCGCGGCGGCGTCCATCCAGCGTTCGTCGGCGGAAATGAAGACGTCGGCAGGCGCGCCGTTCTCGATCTGCCGCGCCAACGCCGAAGACGCCGCGTACACCATGCGCGGGGCGGGCTCGCCAAGCGCGCCGGCGTGCGCCAACTGGTCGAGCGCGGGCTGCAGGCTGGCAGCGGCGAAAATGGTGGGTGGCGCTGCCAGCGCCCACACCGGTATCGACAGCGCAATGGCCGCAAGCAGTCCCGCCACCAAGG
>DASSNC010000106.1:0-3400 GCA_035688305.1 Rhodanobacteraceae bacterium | reverse complement strand
GTTGTCCGCGCTCAGCATGGCCGCGGCCCAGCGGCCGAACGTGGGCGACCCGCGACGGATGTCCACCGCAACGTCGTAGACTTCGCCTTCCAGCACGCCGACCAGTTTGCCCTGCGGATGGGGCCACTGGTAGTGCAGGCCACGCAGCACGCCGCGCGCGGACCGCGAGACGTTGGACTGCACGAAGCGCGCATGGATCCCGAGCGCCGCGTACTTCTCGGCATTGAAGCTCTCGTAGAAATAGCCGCGCGCATCGCCGAACACCGCCGGCTCCACGATGCAGCAGCCGGGCAGGTCGGTGTCAATCCGCTTCAGCGTCGGCGTCATTTCACCAACCCCTGCTCGATCATCTGCAGCAGGTATTGCCCGTAGCCGGTCTTGGCCAGGGGCTTGGCCAGCTCACGCACCTGCTGCGCATCAATCCAGCCGCTCTGGAAGGCGATTTCCTCCGGGCAACACACCTTCAGCCCCTGCCTGTTCTCGACGGTGGCGATGTAGTTCCCGGCCTCCATCATGGATTCGTGGGTGCCGGTGTCGAGCCAGGCATAGCCGCGCCCGAGCTGCTCCAGCATCAGCGAACCGTCTTCGAGGTAGCAGCGGTTGAGGTCGGTGATCTCCAGTTCGCCGCGCGCGGAGGGTTTCAGTTGCGCGGCGAAATCGCACACGCGCTCGTCGTAGAAATACAGGCCGGTCACGGCGTAGTTGGATTTCGGTTTGGCCGGTTTTTCTTCCAGCCCGATCACGCGCCGGTCCTTGTCGAATTCCGCCACGCCGTAGCGTTCCGGGTCGCGCACCCAGTAACCGAACACGGTGGCGCCGCGCTCGCGCGCAGAGGCGCGCTGCAGCAGTTGGGTCAGGCCGTGCCCGTAGAAGATGTTGTCGCCCAGGATCAGGCAACTGGGCTGGCCTGAGATGAACTCGCGACCGATCAGGAACGCCTGCGCGAGGCCATCCGGCGAAGGCTGCACGGCATACTCGATCCTGATGCCCCATTGCGAGCCGTCGCCCAGCAGGCGCTGGAACATCGCCTGCTCGTGCGGCGTGTTGATCACCAGCACCTCGCGGATGCCGGCCAGCATCAGCACCGACAGCGGGTAGAAGATCATCGGCTTGTCGTAGACCGGCAGCAATTGCTTGCTGATCGCCTGCGTGACCGGATACAGCCGCGTGCCCGAGCCGCCGGCGAGGATGATGCCTTTTTGAGTCGTCACGTTTGGGGTTCCAGAACGTCGCTTGCAAAGTTGCCGTCATTCCGGACGCGGTGCAGCCGCGATCCGGAATCTGCTCTCTCACTGATTACAGCGAAGATCGGATTCCGGGTTCTGCCGCGGACCACGTCCGCGGCAGCCCCGGAATGACGGGGCTGATAGGGGGCTGCCGTTCGCGCAGATCATGATGCCTGGCCCAACCTTTCCATCCGGTAGCTGCCATCCAGCACGCGCTTCACCCACGGCTGGTTGTCGAGGTACCAGTCCACGGTGCGCGCGATGCCGGTTTCGAACGATACGCTGGGCTTCCAGCCCAATTCGGTCTGCAACTTGGACGCGTCAATCGCGTAGCGGCGATCGTGGCCCGGGCGGTCGGCGACGAATTCGATCAGCGATTCGCGCCTGCGCCCGTCGGGCAGCGGGCGGCGCTCGTCGAGCAGCGCGCAGATCGTCTTCACCACGTGGATGTTCTCGGCTTCCGCGTCGCCGCCGACGTTGTAGGTCTCGCCCACGCGGCCGGCTTCCAGCACGCGGCGGATGGCCGCACAGTGGTCGAGCACGTACAGCCAGTCGCGCACGTTCCTGCCGTCGCCGTACACCGGCAGTTTCTCGCCGGCCAGCGCACGCGCAATGATCAGCGGGATCAGTTTTTCGGGGAACTGGTACGGCCCGTAATTGTTCGAGCAGTTGGTGGTCAGCACCGGCAGGCCGTAGGTGTGGTGGAACGCGCGCACCAGGTGGTCCGATGCCGCCTTGGACGCGGAGTACGGCGAGTTCGGCGCATAGGGCGTGGTTTCGGTGAACTTGCCGGTCGCACCGAGCGAGCCATACACCTCGTCGGTGGAGACGTGCAGGAAGCGGAACGCCTCGCGCGCGCCACCTTGCAGCGATTTCCAGTAGTCGCGCGCGCATTCGAGCAGGTTGAGCGTGCCGACCACATTGGTTTCGACGAACGCGGCCGGCCCGTCTATCGAGCGATCCACGTGCGATTCGGCCGCGAAATTGACGATCGCATCCGGGCGGCGCTCGGCCAGCAGCCGCGCCACCAGCGCGCGATCGCCGATGTCACCGTGCACGAAGGTATGGAGCGGATTGCCCTCCAGCGGCTGCAGAGTGTCGAGATTGCCGGCGTAAGTCAGCTTGTCCAGGTTGACCACGCGCAAGCCGTCGGCCACCGCCGCCAGCACGAAATTGCCGCCTATGAACCCGGCACCGCCGGTGACCAATACCGTCTTCATCCGCTCGTCCCGCAACGGAAATCCGTCGCCAAAGCGCGCCATTTTGCCAGAACAGGAATGTGATCTGCGTCACAGCCCATTTCCGACTTGGCACGGTCCCTGCTGTGACAATTCGCAACAAATCGCCAACCGGCGCGTCAGGAAAGGGGATTCTCCATGCGCACGTTGCAACGCGGTTTCACCTTGATCGAGTTGATGATCGTGGTCGCGATCATCGCCATCCTCGCGGCCATCGCCATCCCCGCCTACCAGGATTACGTGATCCGGTCGCAGATATCGGAGGGCATGGTGCTGGCCGACGGGGCCAAGGTGGCGGTGTGGGACTTCGTGAGCAACCACGGCACCATGCCCAAGAGCAATGAATCGGCAGGGCTGCCTTCAGCGGCCTCCATCTCCGGGAAGTACGTTTCGCAGGTATCGGTGGCAGGCGGCCTCATCACCGTGACCTACAACGGTCCGGAGTCGAATACGGCGATCAAGACCGACACGCTGCAGCTGTCCCCAAACCTGATGGGCGGCAGCATCAAGTGGGCGTGCAAGAGCGGGATGCCGGGCAAGTACCTGCCCTCTTCCTGCCGGTCCTGATCCACTCGGCCCGGCTGACACTTCGCGTCACACGTTTGTCCCCGTCGCGTCAGGAAGTCGCTGATTCAATGTTCAATTGCGTGTATCGGTTCACACTTTCTTGCAAATGAATCCCGAATACAATCTGGCACGGAAGCTGCACCGATTTTCCCCGAGCTTCCGCTCGTCTGGCCGGCTGGCCAGGGAGGCGGGCCCGCAAGGTCCGAAACAAGGGGCTTTGAGCTTCAGGGGTATCCCCAAGGTTAGCTAGCCAACGCAGCAGAGAGGAAAACATCACATGAAAACCATGCAGAAAGGCTTCACCCTCATCGAACTGATGATCGTGGTCGCGATCATCGCCATCCTGGCCGCCATCGCCATCCCGGCCTA
>DASSNC010000095.1:0-2182 GCA_035688305.1 Rhodanobacteraceae bacterium | reverse complement strand
TCGACGCGGAAACGCACGCCGCGCGGGACCAGCGCGATCTGCTGCGGCTCGATCTCCAGCACGCCGAGTTCGGTCGCGATCCGCAAGCGGCCCTGCTGTGGCACGATCACCAGTTCGCCGTCGGCATCGTAGAAGAAACGGTCCTGCATCGAACGGTTGCAGGCGTACAGATGGATGCCTACCCCGGCCTGCGTCGCGGCGCTGCCGTTGCCTGCCATCGTGTAAAGCCCGTCCACGAAATCGGTCGGCGCCTGCGGCAGCGGGAACGGACTCCAGCGCAACTGATTGGGCGAAGTCGGCGCCTCGTCGAAACGGTTGTGGAAATGCGGATGCGCGAATGCCTCGAACGCCGCATGCATCGCCGCCGGGCGAATGCGGTACAGCCAGCTGCGGCGGTTCGCGTGCCGCGGCGCGGTGAACGCCGTTCCCGAAAGCTGCTCGGCATACAGGCCGTAGGCCACGCGCTGCGGCGAATTCCGGCCGACGGGCAACGCGCCGGGCAGCGCCTCGGTCGCGTGCTCGTTGCCGAAGCCGGAGAGGTAGCGTTCGCGCGGTGCCTCGGATTGTTTGCCGTTGCTCATGCGTTTTGCTCTTGAAGCCCCTCTCCCTCCGGGAGAGGGGTTCAGAGGACTCCCCGCTTCATCTGGTCGCGTTCGATGGATTCGAACAGCGCCTGGAAATTGCCTTCGCCGAAGCCTTCGTTGCCCTTGCGCTGGATGATCTCGAAGAAGATCGGGCCGATCACGTTCTGGGTGAAGATCTGCAGCAGCAGGCGCTTCCTGGTTTCCTGGTCGGCGTCAATCAGGATCTTGTTCTTCGCAAGCCGCGGCACGTCTTCGCCGTGGTTGGGCACGCGCACGTCAATGACCTCGAAATAGGTGTCCGGCGTGTCGAGGAACTCCACGCCGGCCGCGCGCATCGCTTCCACTGTGTCGTAGATCGCGTCCGTGAACAGCGCGATGTGCTGGATGCCCTCGCCCTTGTATTCGTCGAGGTATTCGTTGATCTGCGACTTGGGATCGTTCGACTCGTTGAGCGGGATGCGCACCATGCCATCCGGCGCGGTCATCGCCTTGGACACCAGGCCGGTCTTGGCGCCCTTGATGTCGAAGTACTTGATCTCGCGAAAGTTGAACAGGCGCTCGTAGTAATCCGCCCAGGTCTTCATGTTGCCGAAGCGCACGTTGTGGGTCAGGTGGTCGATGAAGGTGAGCCCGAAGCCCTTCGGATTGCGCTCGACGCCCGGCAGCCACTCGTAGTCGTCGAACACGCTGCCGGCATCGCCGTAGCGGTCCACCAGGTACAACATGCAGCCGCCGATGCCGACGATGGTCAGCGCATCCACGGCCTTGCTGCCTTCCTTGTTCGTGATCGGCTCGGCACCGTTCTTCAGCGCGGCCTGGCGCACCTCGGAGGCCGGGCGCTTGAACCGGATCGCGAAGCCGCAGGCGCACGGGCCGTGTTTCGCGGCGAAATCGGCGGCGAACGAATCCGGCTGCTCGTTCACCAGGAAGTTGCACTGGCCCTGGCGGTAGAGCGTGATGGCCTTGCTCTTGTGCTTCGCGACCGCGGTGAATCCGAGCTTCGGGAACAGCGCGTGCAGGAGCTTCGCGTCGGGCGCCGCGAACTCGACGAATTCGAAACCGTCCACGCCCATCGGGTTGGCGAACGTGGTCGGCTGCATGCCGATATTGGGTTGGGCGCTCATGGTCATAAAAGCCTCTTTGAGTCGCGATCATCCCTGATCGCCAGGATCAAAAAGCAGTCATCCATGACTGCACTTTTCACTGCTTCGCTGACGCTGCGAAGTCGTGCAAACACGTATTCTAACGCGTCCGGCAAGCACGGCCCGAGCGGGTGGCTATCGCACCCCATGCATCAGTTTGTTCACCAGCGGCGCGATCAGCAGCAGGAATGCGCCCGCGCCGATCAGCAGCCAGAAGCCGAAGGTGAACCCCGACAGCGCGGAAGCCGCGGTCATGCCGCCGGTGCCGGCGATGCGCGTGGCGAACAGGCCGGACAGGTTGCCGCCCACCGCCAGCGACAGGAACCAGCCGCCCATCGCGAAGCCGACCAGCCGAGGCGGCGCGAGCTTGGTCACCATCGAAAGCCCGATCGGCGACAGGCACAGCTCGCCCAGCGTCTGCAGCGCGTAGGTCGCCACCAGCGGCCAGAACGGAAT
>DASSNC010000066.1:0-7642 GCA_035688305.1 Rhodanobacteraceae bacterium | reverse complement strand
TGGTTGTAGGAGCCCGCCTGCAGGCGACCATCGCGTGCGGGCGCGCTCCTACAAAGTCAATCAGTACACCCGCTTCTTCGGCGGCACGGTCTTGACGTCGTCGGTCATGGTGTTGGCATGCACCGGCCGGTAATCGAAGCTGCAGCGGCCGTTGCCGTCAACGCTCACCAGCGTGTGCTTCATCCACTCGGCATCGTTGCGATCGGGGAAATCCTCGCGCGCGTGCGCGCCGCGGCTTTCCGGGCGCTGCTCGGCCGAATGCATCGTGGCCACGGCCTGTCCGAGCAGATTGGACAGTTCGAAGGTTTCCACCAGATCGGAATTCCAGATCAGCGAACGGTCCGTGACGCGGATATCCGCGAAGCCGGCATGCACCTCGTCGATCTTCGCGCAGCCTTCCTTGAGCGTCTCGGCGGTGCGGAACACGGCTGCGTCGGCCTGCATGGTCTTCTGCATCTTCAGGCGCAACTCGGCCGTCGGCGTGCCGCCGTCGGCATGGCGCAGCTTGTCCAGGCGCGTCAGCCCCGGTTCCAGCGCATCGCCCGTCAATTCGCGATGCGGTGTATGCGGCTTGATGACTTCCGCACAGCGATTGGCGACGGCGCGCCCGAACACCACGAGGTCCAGTAACGAATTGGAACCGAGGCGATTGCCGCCATGCACCGACACGCACGCGGCTTCGCCGACCGCGAACAGCCCCGGCACCACCACGTCGGGATCGTCGCCGACCTTCTGCACCACTTCGCCGTGGTAGTTGGTTGGAATACCGCCCATGTTGTAGTGCACGGTCGGCAGCACCGGGATCGGTTCCTTGGTCACGTCCACGCCTGCGAAGATGCGCGCAGTTTCGGAAATGCCCGGCAGGCGCTCGTGCAACACGTCGGCGCCAAGGTGGGAGAGGTTCAAAAACACGTGATCGGCGTGGTCGCCCACGCCGCGACCCTCGCGGATTTCCATCGTGATTGCGCGGCTCACCACGTCGCGCGATGCCAGGTCCTTGGCGTTGGGCGCATAGCGTTCCATGAAGCGCTCGCCCCTGGAATTGGTGAGATAACCGCCCTCGCCGCGCGAGCCCTCGGTGATCAGGCAACCCGAGCCGTAGATGCCGGTTGGATGGAATTGCACGAATTCCATGTCCTGCAGGGCAAGACCTGCGCGCAGCGCCATGCCGCCACCGTCGCCGGTGCATGTGTGCGCCGACGTGCAGGAGAAATACGCACGCCCGTAACCGCCGGTGGCCAGCACGATTGCGTGGCCTTGGAACAAGTGCAGCGTGCCTTCGTTCAAATCGATCGCGAGCACGCCGGTGATGCGGCCGTCGCGCGGATCCTTCACCAGATCGGTCGCGAAATACTCGACGAAGAACTTGGCGTCATGCTTCAGCGCCTGCGTGTACAGCGTGTGCAGGATCGCATGGCCGGTGCGGTCGGCCGCGGCACAGGTGCGCTGCGCGACGCCTTCGCCATAGCGCGTGGTCATGCCGCCGAACGGGCGCTGGTAGATCCTGCCTTCCTTGGTGCGCGAGAACGGCACACCGAAATGTTCCAGCTCGATGACGGCCGGTATCGCTTCGCGGCACATGTACTCGACGGCATCCTGGTCGCCTAGCCAGTCGCCGCCCTTGACGGTGTCGTAGAAGTGATAGCGCCAATCATCCTCGCCCATGTTGCCGAGCGCCGCAGCGACGCCGCCTTGCGCCGCGACCGTATGCGAGCGGGTCGGGAACACCTTGGTGACGCAGGCAACCGACAGGCCCTTTGCCGCCAGCCCCATCGTGGCGCGCAGACCGGCGCCGCCGGCGCCCACCACGACCACGTCATATTGATGCGTTGCAACCTTGTAGCTTTCAGCGGACATCGGTGGCCCTTTTCCGGAATCGAGTCATGGCGCTTCAGTCAGTAATAGCTGGCGCCGGTCAGCCACACCGCGAGCACCGCCATCACGCCGGCCAGTGCGCCCAGCAGTGCACCGAAACGCAATGCAATCTGCAGCGTGGTTTCCAGCCAACGGGTATGTACGTAGTCCTCGATGATCACCTGCAGCCCGAGTGCGCCGTGCCAGAACAGGCACACCACGAACACGATCAGGAAGACCGCGTGCACCGGCTGCGCGATGGTGCCCAGCACCGCCGGATAATCGGCATGCAGCACGCCGCCCATCAGGAACAGGAACCATATCGACAGCGGCACCAGCGCAACGGCGGTTACACGCTGCAACCACCAGTGGTGCACGCCGGACTTCGAGGAACCCAACCGTCGCGCAACCTTCATTGGATCGCGCAACCCTTCCTGTCCCGGATACGCGCTCATGCAACACCTCCGCCCACGCGGACCAGCAGCAGCACCCAGACCAGCACGGTCAGCGCGACACTGATGGCGATGATGGCCCAGCCCGCGGGCCAATACACCGGATCACGGGTTCGGTCGCGCGTCGGCGGCCCAAAGTTCAGCCCCATGTCGCGGGCCAGGTGCTGCAGGCCGTTGCACAGGTGGAACAGCAACGACCACGTCCAGAGAAACAGCAGGACCAGACCGATCCAGCTTCCGCAGAATGCCGCGAAAGCGCTCCAGGCCACGTCGCTGGTTGCCGCCGCGATCAGGCCCCAGATCACCAGCAGCGCCCCAAGGCACAGGAACAACCCTGTCAGTCTGTGCAGCGTCGATTGCAGCATGTTGACGCGCCAGCGATAGATGCCAAGGTGCGGCGACAACGGTCGGGAATTCGGCATGTCCTTCGGTTCCTGATGACGACTGGCGCGGTGTCCCCACGTCGGCGTGTGCGCCGATGATCCTTTCTATTGTTGCACGAACGAGCGCGCGCCGCGAATGACGATCTTCAATTGCCGCGCCGCGACGAGGCCGTTGCGGAAAGCCGGGACAGGGGTAGCCTGCCCCGGTGCAGACGGGTTCGCGATATCGCCGTTCGCGGGTTGCTTGGCACCGCCGCGATCGGGGCATCGCATCAAAAATCGATGCAGCGGCCGTTTTTTTCCCAGTCGCCGTAACGCGTCGGATCGAGGCCGTCCCCCTCCGGCGTCGCACGCTCGCGCGGCGCGGGTGTCGTTGCCGGCGCGGGTGGTTGCGCAGGTGCAGGTGCGTGCGGCGCGTCCTGCCGATGCTGGTTTTCCGTCATGTCGTCAATCGCAGAAAAAACAGATGCGGATTGTCGCACCGAACGCGTCCGCGCGCAGCCGGGCCGCTGCTAACGTAATCCTGATCGGCGCAGCAACTTCGTTCGAGCAACCGCGATGACTTCCGACTTTCCCGCCATCGGCACCGTCCACTGCATCACGCTGGAGGGCAGCGACGCGCGACGGTTCGCGCAGGCGCAATTCTCGGGCAACGTGGCGGCGCTGCGGCCGGGGCATTGGCAGTGGAACGCATGCCTCGACGCACGCGGGCGGGTTCTGGCGCTGATGCATCTCGTGGCCTGTGGCGAGGACCGCCTGCTGGCCGTGCTGCGCGGCGGCGACGCGGAAATCCTGCGCGCGTCGTTGGCCCGCTATGTCTTCCGCCTGCGCGTCACTATCGCGATCGAATCCTTCTCCGCGCACCGTGGCGAACCCCTGCCGGCCGGAACGGCCCGGCAGGAAAATGGCGTGATTGTCCTCGGCTACGGGACCCGCAGCCTGCGGCTCGGCACGTTTGCCGAAAGCGCTTCACCCGATCCGGACGTGCAGCGCCACTGGCGCCTCGAGGACATACGTCGCGGCTGGCCCATCTTGCCCGGTGACGCGCCGGAATTCCTGCCGCCGGCATTGGGACTCGAACGGCTCGGCGCGGTGGCGTTCGACAAGGGTTGCTATCCGGGGCAGGAAATCATCGCGCGCCTGCACTACCGCGGCGGCCACAAATGGCATCTTTGCCGGTTGCGAGGGCCTGCCCCTCTGCCGGTAGGGGAAGTTCGCGAGGCTGCCGGATCGACCCTCGCGTGGGTCCTCGACAACGTACCGGCCGGGGACTGTTTCGAAGCCTTGGCCGTGCTTCGAGCCGAAGTCACAAGTCAAATCAGTTTATTGGGAAACGTTTATGCGGTCGAATCTACCTTCGATGCGTAACCCGGTCTAAATCACCCGCTTCATCTAACCAGTTTTTAACACTTCGGCACTTGCGCCTCGGCTGAACCGCCCTTACCTTTCGCGCAGCTTCGCAAGCCGGGTGTGACGCATTGCCCGGTTTGCGCGTGGTCCGGAAGTCCGCACCGCGCGCAAAGACGGCGACGAACGCCGATTGCCACGACATGTTGGCGCAGTGCGGAACCTGCCAGCCCCGGCCCTTTGCCGGTGATCGCTTCCGGGTCCCGGGCCAACATCCATTCCAGATTGCGGCGCAGGTCTCGGCCCGCCGTGTTCCAAGCCAGGTGCCGGCCTGATCCGGCATGTGGTGCCTTGCATAGGAGAACGACCCGATGACCTTGGGCCTGTTGCTCGGCATGGTCGCACTACTTCCGCGTCCGGTCGCCGATCAAACCTGTCTGGCTGCCACCGTGTACCTGGAGGCGCGCAGCCAACCCACCCGTGGCCAGCTGGCCGTTGCCGAGGTGGCGCTGGATCGCCTCGACATGGGGCGCTACGGCAACACCATCTGCGACGTGGTCACCTCACCGCATCAATTCGCGCTGACCACCACCTCGAAAAACTTCAGGATCGACAATCCCGTGGCCTGGAACAAGGCCTGGAAGATCGCCGGCAAGGCCATCGAGATCTGGAACCAGCCGATCGCGGATCGCAAGCTGGTGGTGCCGCACGCCAATCATTTCATCCGGCTTGGTTCGACCGCGACCTGGGCCAAGAACCCGGTCGCCACCATCGGCGATCACGAGTTCTACGTGGTCGACTGACCGAAGCTTGCACGAAAGCAAGAGCCCTCCATCCGGAGGGCTCTTTTTTGGCGCCTTTCTACGCTCGAACCGCGGTCAGTAACGATAGACCGTGTTGTTGCGGATCATCACGTAGTCGCCGACCTGTACCTGGGGCGGATCGCGCTGCGTGACCGTGGCGTACTGGCCGTCCTGAAGCTGCACGACCACCTGCCAGCCGTAATCGGGATTGCCCGCATGTTCGCCGATCGCGTGGCCGGCAAAACCGCCACCCACCGCACCCGCGACCGTGGCAGCGGTCTTGCCCTTGCCGCCACCGACTTGGTGGCCCAGCAGACCGCCGACCACAGCGCCGATCACGGTGCCCACCGCCGCGCCACTGCTGTTGCCGCTGCTGAGCTGGACTTCGCGGATGTCGCGGACGTAGCCGCAACCCTGGTAGCACTGCCGGCCGCCACCGCTGTAACCCACCGGCTGCCCTCCGTAACCCGGGCGGGTGTTGTAGGCGGGCGCACACGCTGCAAGCAGCAGTGCGACAGCAACGATGCTGATCAAGCTGGCCATCGACCGCATGGCCTTCCGACGTTCAAGAACTATTGGTTTCCACATGGCTGTGCTCCTTCTTCCGTGGGTGAGCCGCTCGAACTTACTGGTAGTCGTTGCCCGACGGCTTGCCGCTGGCAACCACCACGCCGTTGCGAACCGGCAGGCCGGTGCCGACACCCGGATTGTGATCCATGCGGATGTGGCCTGCCTGCCCGTTCAACGTGTAGGTCACGTCGTAGCCGACCGTCTTGGTAGAGGTGCTCTTGTCGGTGACCGTGTGGCACACGTTGCGGATTTCCGTGTGCGTTTGATTGTTTTCCTGATGGCGCTTCTGGATTTCATGCCCCGCGAACGCGCCCGCTGCCGCGCCACCGACCGTCGCAAGCGTCTTGCCCTTGCCACCGCCGACCTGGTGACCGGCCAGCGCGCCGACCAGACCGCCCACGACGGCGCCACCGATCTGGTTCTTGTCCTTGTAAGTTTCAGGAACGGCGACCTGCTCGTCCCGGCATACCTGTCGCGGCTTGCTGCTGGTCACGGACTGTGTGATCGGCTGCACCGCGACCACTTGCGCGAACCGCGGCTGGACCGCCGCGTTCGGCGCCTGTCCGTTTTCGGCGGCCGTCGGCTCCTCGCCTGGCGGCAATTGCGCGGTCGCCGCCGAAGTGGCCATCGTCATGTTGGCCGGCGTCGCCTGGGCCTGCGGGTTGTTCCCGCGTCCACAGCCAGCCAGTGCGGCCACTGCAACGATTCCAAGCGCTGCGAGGACTGCGCGAGTCAGCATCGTTTTGCGTTTCATCGCTCTCTCCCGGCCGAATGGCCCCTGATGACAACCAGATTCAAACAACTCCACAATGAACCATTCATCAACATGTCTGAATCGGTTCATGTTCCGTTCCAGCGTACTCCGATGACCGGCAGCCCGACTGTGACATTGTTCGACAGCCACGCGCACCTCGATGCGCCCGAATTCGACGAGGATCGCGGTCAGGTTCTGCACGATGCGCGCGCCGCGGGCGTGGTGGAAATGCTCGTTCCGGCCGTGAGCGCTGACGGCTGGCCGGCCTTGCAGGCCCTGTGCGCGTCCGAATCCGGGCTGCACCCCGCCTACGGGTTGCACCCGTGCTACCTCGACCGGCATTCGGACGAACGGGACCTGGCCGCGCTGGAAATGTGGATCCGCGCAAACTCCGCCGTCGCGGTGGGGGAATGCGGACTGGATGGCGTGGCACCCGACCCTGATCGGCAGGTGCGCCTGCTCCGCGGGCACTTCGAAATCGCGCGCCGCTTCGACCTGCCGCTGGTGCTGCACGCACGACGCGCGTTCGAGGCAATGATCCTGGAGCTGCGGCGCTTCGGCCAACCGTTGCGCGGCGTGGTGCACAGCTTCTCGGGCAGTGCCGAACAGGCGCACCAACTCCGGAAGCTCGGCTTTCTCGTCGGGATCGGCGGCCCGGTCACGCACGAGCGTGCCCGTCGTCTGCGCAAGGTGGTCGCGTCACTGCCCACCGAAAGCCTGCTGCTCGAAACCGACGCGCCCGATCAGCCGGGCGCGCGCCGCAAGGGCCGACGCAACGAGCCGGCGTTCCTCGTCGAAGTGCTGCAATGCGTGGCGGGACTGCGCGACGAAGACCCGGGATCGCTTGCACGATCCACCACCGCGAACGCGCGGCGGCTGTTCCGGCTCGTCTGAACCTCAGGGCTTCGGTTTCAACAGCATTTCGATGGCGCGCCCCACGGCGACAAAGCCGAACGCAGCGGTCACGTGGGCCGCGGCACCCAGTCCACCGCCGCAATCCAGCTTCAGCGAGTCCGAACCTTCGGGACGCGTGCCGCAGACGCTGCCGTCGGCCTGCGGATAACGCACGTTCTCCAGCGAGTACACTGCCGGCACGCCGAAATAACGGTCGCGGTTCGACGGGAAATGAAATTCCTGCCGCAGCTTGCGCCGCATCAGGCTGAGCAGCGCATCGTGCTCCGTACGCGAAAGATCGCGCACGCGGATCATGGTGGGATCGGTGCGCCCGCCCGCCGACCCGCACACGACCAACGGCAATTTGCGGCGGCGGCACCACGCCGTCATTTCCACCTTGACGCGAAATGCATCACAGGCGTCGAGCACCAGATCGAAGTCGCGATCGAGCAATTCGGCCAGCGTCGCCGGCGTCACGAAACGTTCGACGGGATCGACCGCAAGCGCAGGGTTGATGCCACGCAGGCGCTCGGCCATCACCGCGACTTTCGCCTTGCCGAACGTACTCGCCAGCGTGTGCAGTTG
>DASSNC010000118.1:0-12675 GCA_035688305.1 Rhodanobacteraceae bacterium | reverse complement strand
CGCGCATGGCCTCGACCTACCCCGCGCAATTCCTCGGACTCGACGCGACGCACGGGCGAATCGCGGAGGGTTGCCGCGCCGACTTCACCGTGGTCGACGATTCCTTGCGGGTCACGGAGACCTGGATCGGGGGCGAGCCGCTGGCCGCTTGATGGCGTCCGTGCCCGCCTGCCTGCGCGTGTCGTCACCCGGCGGTGCCAGCGCCGACACTTCCGCCGCGGTCAGGCGACGCCAGGCCCCCTTCGGCAGCTCACCCAACGACAGCGTTCCGATCGCGATCCGCAGCAGCCGCAGCACGGCGTGCCCGCAGGCATCCAGCATGCGCCGGATCTGGCGGTTCCTGCCTTCCGCAAGCACGATTTCGAGCCACGCGTTCTTGTCGCCGCCACCGACCTGCTGCACCGACTGCAAGCTCAACAGCTCGCCGCCATCGCGAATGCCCGCGCGCAATTGCTGCATCGTTTCGTCACTTGGCAGTCCCCGCACCTGCACCCGATAGGTCTTGGGCACGTGTGCCGCGGGATCGGTGATGCGCGCGGACCTCGCAGGATCATTGCTCAGCAACAGCAGGCCTTCGCTGGCCTGGTCGAGCCGACCGACCGGTGCCAGCCACGGCAAGTCGGCATCGGCGAGCAACGCATACACGGTATCCCGGCCACGCTCGTCCCTGGCGCTCACCACCAGCCCACGCGGCTTGTGCATCGCGATATAGACGCGCTCGGACGCACGCACATCGCGGCCGTCGACCGTCACCCGGTCGATGCCATCCGCAACCGGCATCTCGGGGTCACGCACGACACCGCCATTCAAGGCAACGCGTCCGGCGCGCACCAGACGCTCTGCGTCGCTGCGCGAACAGAACCCCATGCGCGAAAGCGCACGCGCGACACCATGGCGGGCGCCGCAGGGCGCACTGCCCGTGACCGGCGCACGCGCCGGCCACACCCCGGCCGGGCGGTCGCGATCACGCATTCACTTGCACCAGACGGACATGCACCGGCACGCCTCCAAAAAAGAAGCCCGGCTTGCGCCGGGCTTCCTTGTACATCAGGACTTCACCAGCAAACGCTGGTTCAATCCACAAGCGAATTACATGCCGTCGCCCGGCTGCTGAACCTTGAACTCGACGCGACGGTTGCGCTGACGGCCTTCCTTGGTCTTGTTGGTGTCGATCGGATTGGACTCGCCGAAGCCCGTGACCGCGGTGATGCGGCTGGCATCGATGCCATGCGCAGTCAGGTACGCGTCGACGATGTTCGCACGACGCTCGGACAGGCCCTGGTTGTACTTCTCGGTGCCGATGGAGTCCGTGTAACCGTCGATCTCGATCTTGACGTCCGGATAGCGGTTCAAGGTGTCGACCGCCTGATCAAGGATTGCCAGCGAATCGGATGCCGGCGCCATCAGCGTCGGGCCGATGTTCTTTTCGCCGTGACGCGGACGATCGAACTTGAAGTTCACACCACGCAGGTCGATGACCACGTGCTGGGCCGGCGGCGGCGGCGGAGCGACCGGCGGCGGCGGCGGCGGGGTGACCGGCGGCGGCGGCGGTGCCGGGTGGCTCATGTTGAACACCACACCAACGGTCGCAAGTGCATCCACCCACGACTTCTTGGAGCTGTTGGGATAGAAGCCGGTGGCTTCAGCCGACCCGGTATCACGGTACCAGCGCGCGGCAAGTTCACCACGCAGGGCGACGCGATCGCTGACGTTGTACAGCACGCCCACGCCCGCCGTCACACCCGGGCCCCAGCCCGAATCACCGGCCACGGCAGCGTGACGCCACATGCCGGCGCCAGCCATGATGTACGGACGCCACTGTTGGGTCGGCGCGCGGAAGTACCAACGGCCCGAGACATCCAGACCAATGGTTTCCCACTGCTTGCCAGCGCGTGTGGAAGAATCCTTGTAATCGGCATTGTCAGTCGTGGCTTCCAAGTCCATCGTGAAGCTCGGGTTCACCCAAAAACCGACGCCAAGACCGTAGACCGGATCAACCTGGACCTGACGATCGCTGTCGCCAACCACCACGCCGATGCGCGGGACGATGTACCAGTTGCTGTAGTTCGGGTTCGCCAAACTACCCGTGGTTGCAGCTGCACCGGTGTCCTGGGCCTGGGCGACCGAAATCACACCCATCGTCCCCAGAGCCAGCGCGATGACCGCGAACAAGCCGTTACGTTTCATCGAAGAGTCTCCTCGTTGTTGATTCTTGCAGCGCCACACCAAAATGATGCGACGCCGTGATTCCTGATTGCAACAGTACACGGACCGGTCCACTGCGGCGACTCATTCCGTGACGGCGGCACCAGTTTAGCAAAAAACAAACATTTCAGCTTGCCGCCGCACAGCCCTTGTTCATCCGGAACTCAGGCGCGCACGAACAAGCGCATGAAGTCCGGTACCGGCATGGCGCTCAGCGCGCTTTCATTGTCACAAATACCAATAATTTCATTGGCTTGCGTTGCATCCATATAGCCAGCCAGAGCTTGTTGGAACTTGGACTTCAACACCGGGATGCCCTCATCACGCCGGCGCCGGTGGCCGATCGGGTAATCGATCGAGACTTTTGGCGTCGAGCTGCCATCCCGGAAAAACACCTGCACCGAGTTTCCGATGTAGCGTTTTTCGGGGTCGAAGTAGTCCCTGGTGAACTGCGGATTCTCATGTACCGTCATCTTCGAGCGCAGCGCATCGATGCGCGGATCGGCGGCGACGGCGTCGCTGTAATCGTCGGCGACGAGTCGTCCGAAAATAAGCGGCACTGCCACCATGTACTGGATGCAGTGATCGCGATCGGCATAGTTGGCGAGCGGACCGGTCTTGTCGATGATGCGTGCGCCGGCCTCCTGCGTCTGGATTTCGATGCGCTCGATCTCGTCGATGCGATCCTTCACGTCCGGATGCAACTGCATCGCGCATTCCACTGCCGTCTGCGCGTGGAACTCGGCCGGGAAGGAAATCTTGAGCAGGACGTTTTCCATCACGTAGCTGCCGAACGGCCGTTCGAACTCGAACGGCTTGCCACCGAACGCGACGTCATAGAAGCCCCACGTCTTCGCGCTCAAGGCCGACGGATAGCTCGGCTCATCGGTGTCGATGGCGTTCAGCGCGTGGATCACCGCGCGCCGGCAGGCATCGCCCGCGGCCCAACTCTTGCGTGGCCCGGTGTTCGGCGCGTGCCGATAGGTGCGCAATGCGCCGTTGTCGATCCAACTATTCGACACGGCCGTGATCACCTGCTCGCGATTGCCGCCAAGCATGGCCGTCGCCACTGCCGTCGAGGCAAGGCGCACCAGGATCACGTGGTCCATCCCTGCCCGGTTGAACGAATTCTTCAGCGCGTAACAGCCCTGGATTTCATGCGCCTTGATCGCCCAACCCAGCACGTCATGGATGGTGAGCGGCTTGCCGCCTTCGCGCACCGCCTTGCGCGACAGCCAATCAGCGACAGCGAGGATGGTGCCGAGGTTGTCGGATGGATGGCCCCATTCGGCGGCCAGCCAGGTGTCGTTGAAATCCAGCCAGCGGATCTGCGTGCCGATGCAGAAGGCGGCCTGCGCGGGATCGAGCTCCAACGCGGTGCCCGGCACGCGCGCGCCACCGGCGAGCGTCGCACCCGGCACGACCGGGGCAAGATGCTTCACGCACTGCGGAAACTTCATCGCCAGCATCGCGCAGCCGAGCGCATCCATCAGCACGTAGCGTGCGGTGGCATAGGCCTCGCGCGAATCGATCCGGTAGTCGAGCACGTAATCGGCAACATCGGCCAGAGGCTGGTCGGGGGCGGGACGGGCGGCGGATCGGATGTCGGGTGCGCTCATGGGCTGCTTGCCTTCGGGACGAGTTGGGACAGCCGCCAATTGTGCCAGAGGCGCGCTCTCATTCCGTCCGGGAATCGGCCCGAAATGGTGACGTGATCGCTTGACCTCCGCGGCAGCAAGCCGCCACAATCACGAGTACCCGAAAGGGAGTAGCACCGGACTCGGGTCACAAGGGTTCGCGTGGCAATCGTCAACACGGGCGCAAAACGTCCCGGTTGCCACGGCGGTCAGGTTCCGCGCGCGAGACTTTCGACACCCACGCATCGTACGGCGACGCGTGGTTGCGATTGCCCGCCCGCAGGAACGCCGCGCATGCCCCTCATTGAAGCCATCTTCCACTACCCGCTGGACGCCACCTTCTGGAGCCGTCTGGCGTCGATCATCGTGATCGACCTGGTGCTGGCAGGCGACAACGCCATCGTGATCGCATTGGCGGCCCGCAACCTGCCGCGCGATCACCAGTTCCGCGCGATCTTCTGGGGCACCGCGGGCGCGATCCTGGTGCGGGTGGCGATGACGGCCGGCGTGATCTGGCTGCTGAAAATCCCAGGCCTTATGCTGGTCGGCGGCTTGCTGCTGATTCCGATTGCATGGCGGCTGCTGAAGCACAACGACCCCGAGACCCACGAGGCCCACGCTGCGCGCGGGTTCTGGGGTGCGATCTTCACCATCATGGTGGCCGACGCCTTGATGGGCCTGGACAACGTGCTCGGCATTGCCGGCGCATCCGGCGGTCACCTTGGCCTAGTGGTATTGGGATTGCTGGTGAGCGTGCCGCTGGTGGTATGGGGATCGACCCTGCTGCTGCGCCTGATCGAGCGGTTCCCCGTGATCATCCTGATCGGCGCCGGTGCGATCGCATGGACCGCCGCGCGCATGCTCACGCACGACCAATTGGTCGAGCCGTGGTTCGATGCGCACGACTCGTTGCGCTATGTGGTGGACGTCGTGCTGGTGATTGGCGTGGTTGGCATTGGCTGGCTGACACGCCGCCGCCCAACGCAGCAAGACTGAACCTGCGCCCGTTGCATCAGAACGATGAGCCGGGTCCCTGCAGGAATTCCACTTCTTCCGCGCTGGAGATTCGGCCCAACACCGCATTGCGATGCGGGTAGCGGCCGAAGCGGTCGACGATGGCCTTGTGCTTCAGCTCGAACGCGTAGTTGTGTTCCAACCCCGGCTGTTTGAACAAACGCTCGGCCTCGATGTGGATCACGCGTGACTCCGAGTGCATGAACGGCATGTACAGGAAGGCCCGCCGCGCCGGCGGCAACTCGCGGTCGGCGTGGGCGCGGATTGCCTCCTGCGCCAGCACCAGCGCCAGCGCATCCGTTCCGAATGCACGCGCGTCGTCGCGAAACAGGTTTCGCGAAAACTGGTCCAGCACGATGATCTCGGCGAGTCGGCCAGCAGGCGTGTCGCGCCACGCGGACAATTCGCAGCGCGCCGCCGCGGCGTGGCTATCGGCGAACCGCGCGCGGATCGCCGCGTCGAATGCGGCATCCTTCTTGAAGTGCTGCGCCGGCGTTGCTTCGTCAAACCAGAACGCCAACACGTCTTGCGGGTCAACGCTCATGCTGTCTCCAATCGGTCAGCGCGCTGCATGGGTCAGAGCCAGCGACGCTGCGGCTTCTCGCGAAATGCCTCGGCCACCAGTTGATTGCTGAACCCGCTGGGCGCGTCACCGGTCGCCGCATAGCAGTAAATCGCGGCCTGGTAGATCGTCTGCAAGGTGGATTGCACCAGTCCCAGCAACACCAACCACACCATGAGCCCCGCACCGACCACCATGATCGCGGCTGGGCCGAGTTTGATCGCAAACATGAACAGCAACGCCGCCGGGACGATTCCGAACAACGCGAAAATCAGGCCGAAGCTCACGTTGCCGATGATCTGCTCGCCCCAGGTCTTCTTCAGCAACTGTACCGAACGCTTGTACGAATCGATGGGCCCGGTGCCCTCGGCGACCAGCACCGGCACGACCAGGAACGAGGTCACCGACCACGCCATGCCGAGCAGGCCGACCACGAAGCGTCCGACGACGCCGACCTTTTCCTCAAGCACGCGCAGCAACATGCCCACGCTGCTCGCGAGCAAGGCCCAGCCGCAGATCTGCGGCAAGCGTTGCCACGCGAAGGCCAGGCCGAAACCGATCGTGGGCTGCTCGCCATCGATCTGCTTCATCACGCACGCGATCAGCGCCGAATTGAAGAAGAAGATCACGAAGTAAGCGAGGAAGTAGAACACGAACATGCCGAGGTACATTTCCGGCGATGCGTGTGCCGGCACGGCCGCATGGATGCCACGGCTGAGCGCGACCGGTACCGCGAACAACACGATCAACAACATGAGCACCGCGCCGGAGATCGCCGGGAAAACGATCAGGCGCTTGTCCTGCATCAGCATCTGCCAGGACGCTTTCATCAGGTCCCAGGTGCGCGCGAATTTACCCATGTCGTTGCCCCTTCGTTCGTCAATCAGTCGCAATATTGTGCTTCGAATTTCGCAACACAAGCGTGTCGATCATCGCAGATGCTGCGTCATCCAGCCCACCCAGCGCCGGTAGATGTCCGTCTGCTGCACGATATCACCCGGAAAATGCGTATCCGCGGGGTACGCCCAGAATTCCACCGGCACACCGTTGTCGCGCAGCGCGTGGTACCACTCGTAGCTGTTGACCAGTGGCACGTTGGGATCACCGACATCGCCCATGATCAGGGTAGGCGCCTTGACGTTGCGCGCATAGGTGATCGGCGATTGCTCGCGCCAGATTTTCCAGCCAGCGTCGGTCCACGGCGTGCTGCCGAAGAAATACACATCGCCCATCTGGTAATAGGCAATCGTGTAATCCATGACCCAATCGGTCAGCGCGGCACCCGATACCGCGGCCTTCCAGTTGTCGTAGTGACCGGTTAGCCAGGTGGTCATGTAGCCGCCGTACGACCAGCCGGATACGCCAACGCGCCGGGTGTCGACGATGCCAAGCTTTTCAACCGCCGCCAGCCCCGCCATCACGTCCTTGCCCGGGCCTTCGCCGGTATCGCGATAGATCGCGTGCTGATAGGCATCACCTAGATTGATGCTGCCGCGATAGTTCGGCTGGAGAACCACGAATCCGGCAGCCGACAACAACTGCGGCAGTGGCGAGAACCCCACGGTGGACGCACCCTCCGGGCCACCATGGATCACCAGCACCAGCGGATATTTGCGGCCCTTGTGGTACTTGACCGGATACGTGAGCACCCCGTCTTCATGGAAGCTGTCCGGGCCGGTCCATTCGATCGCTTCGCTGCGGCCCAATGCCAGTTTGCCCACGAATGCATTGAAGTCGGTCAGACGCCGAGGTTTGGCGTTGTCGGAGGCCAGCACGTACAACTCGCTCGGGCGGGAGTCGGTGTCGCCGATAAAGGCGATCGTGCCGTCCTTCGCCACGCTCAAGTCACTGCCCGCCTGCACACCATCCAGATCGAGCACCCGCGCCTTGCCTTGCAAAGGCTGATCCCACAATACCGAATTCGTGCCGAGTTGGCCGGACAATAACAATGACTTGCCGTCCGGCAGCCACGCAAAGCTGTTGAAGTTGCGGGCCAGCGCCGCGGTTGCATCGCGCGCCGCGGCATCGCCACCGACATACACCGCGTTGCCGTTGTTCTGGTCGCCATTGCGCACGCGCAGGAACGCATAAGTCTTGCCATCCGGCGCATACGCGAATCCATTGGCGCCCTGATCACCCACCAGCGTGACCGGTTTGCCCTTGCCATCTGCCGCGACTTCCGCAATCACCGAGCGGAACGACGGCCCCCAGTACGGACTCGGGAACTGCGTGAACACGATCGCCTTGCCATCGTGGCTCCAGCGCAACGGTGTCGCACCTTCCTGATCGGTCTGCAGGGAAAAGTCGCCGGAGGTCAGGCGCGTCGGTTTGCCGCCGGCCGCATCCACGACCCACAGGTGCCACGGCGCGAGCGCCTTGCGCAGCAGGAAATGGCCGTCGGTGACCTGGAATGCGCCATTGTGTTCCTTGATCGCCTTCTCGTTGACCGGCGGATCCTCCGCGACATACGCGATGCGCGTGCTGTCCGGGCTCCAGCTGAATTCCTCCACGCCTTCCTTGGTATCGGTGATGCACTGCGCATCGCCGCCTGCCATCGGCAGCACGTAAATCTGTGCGTGCTTCGACTTCGGCTCCTTGGCGAGGAAGGCCAGGCGTGTTCCATCCGGCGACCAGCGCGGCGAGGATACGTCCTCGCGAGCGTGCGTCAGCGCGCGTTTGGCGCTGCTGGCGACATCGACCACATCGATTTCAGTGGCGTGTTTGTCGGTCTTCCAGACCGGCGTCTTCACCACGATCGCAACTTGCCGGCCATCCGGCGACAGTTGCGGGTCGGACACCTGCACCAGTTTCTGCAAGTCATCCAGCTGGAATGGCGTTGCCGCAAGCGCGGCCATCGACACGCAACCGGCCATTGCCACCAGCACGACCAGACAATATCTGCGCAATCCGCTCATGCGACACCCCCGCGATGGTCGACAAGATTGCGCAAGCATAATGCACCCCGCACTTGCCGAGGCCACGTCGCGACGCCATGCTCGCCACCATGAGCTCGACCACCGCCACGCCCTACCCGCACCTGTTCGCGCCGCTGGACCTCGGCTTTTGCACCTTGCCGAACCGGGTACTGATGGGCTCGATGCACACCGGACTGGAAGACCACGCGCGCGATTTCGGCAAACTGGCCGAATACTTCGCCGCGCGCGCGCGCGGCGGGGTCGGCCTGATGGTGACGGGTGGCTTCTCGCCGAACATCCGTGGTTGGCTGAAGCCGTTCGCGAGCCGGCTGTCATCACGCTTCCAGGTCGGCCCGCATCGGCGCATTACTGAAAGCGTGCACGCTGCCGGTGGACACATCTGCCTGCAGATCCTGCACGCGGGCCGCTACGGCTATCACCCGTTGTCGGTGGCGCCATCGAAAATCAAGTCACCGATCACGCCATTCACGCCACGCGCCCTGAGCACGGGCGGCGTCGAACGCACGATCCGCGACTTCGTCCGCTGCGCGAAGCTGGCGCAGGACGCCGGCTACGACGGCGTCGAGATCATGGGTTCCGAGGGTTACCTGATCAACGAATTCCTCGTCGAACGCAGCAACCAACGGACGGACCGCTGGGGCGGGTCAGTCGAAAACCGCATGCGTTTTCCAATCGAGATCGTGCGCCGCACGCGCGCGGCGGTCGGCAGGAATTTCATCATCATCTACCGGCTCTCGATGCTCGACCTGGTCGACCGCGCGCAGGCTTGGGACGAAATCGTTGCACTGGCGAAACAAGTCGAGGCCGCCGGCGCCACGTTGATCAACACCGGCATCGGCTGGCATGAAGCGCGCATTCCGACCATCGTCACATCGGTACCGCGCGCGGCGTTCACATGGGTGACGCGGCGCATGAAGGAACATGTCGGCATCCCGCTGATCACCACCAACCGCATCAACATGCCGGACGTGGCCGAGAACGTGCTGGCGCAGGGCGACGCCGACATGGTCTCGATGGCACGCCCGTTCCTTGCCGACCCGGACTGGGTGGCCAAGGCACGTGCTGGCCACAGCGCGCTGATCAATCCCTGCATCGCCTGCAACCAGGCCTGCCTCGACCACGTGTTCGAAAACCGGCGCGCGTCGTGCCTGATGAATCCGCGCGCCTGCTACGAGACCGAGTTGGTCGACGCGCCCGTCGCGCAGAAGAAACGCTTCGCCGTGGTCGGCGCAGGCCCGGCCGGCCTCGCCTGCGCGACCACCCTGGCGCAGCGTGGATATGCCGTGACGCTGTACGAACAATCGAATGAAATTGGCGGCCAGTTCAATTTGGCAAAACGCATTCCCGGCAAGGAAGAGTACGCCGAGCCCATGCGCTACTGGGGCAACCTGTTGACCGAGCATGGCGTCGAGCTTCACCTCGGCACGCGCGCCGATCCGGCCACGTTGCAGGCACAAGGCTTTGACGCGGTCATCGTCGCCACCGGGGTTACCCCGCGCAATCCGGGGATTCCGGGGCAAGACCATCCGATGGTGCTGGGCTATCACGACGCAGTCATGGGATTGCGCCCGATCGGCAAGCGCGTCGCGATCATCGGCGCGGGCGGGATCGGTTTTGACGTCGCCGAGTTCCTGACGCAGGACCCGCCCTCGCCCAGCACCGATATCGCGCGCTGGACCCGCGAATGGGGTATCGACACCACCTTGGAACAACGCGGTGGCCTCGGCAAGCCAAACGCGGAAGCATCACCGCGCGAAGTGTGGCTGTTGCAACGCAGCGCCGGACGTCCCGGCAAGCGCCTCAACAAAACCACCGGCTGGGTACATCGCGCCGCACTGAAGGCGAAGGGTGTGAAGATGCTGGGCGGTGCAGCTTACGAGAAGATCGACGACGCTGGCTTGCACCTCAGCATCGATGGCAAACCGCAAACGCTGGCCGTCGACAACGTGATCGTCTGCGCGGGCCAGGAGTCCAACCGCACGCTCGCCGACGCCCTGCATCAGCTTGGCGTCACCGTACACGTGATCGGCGGCGCCGACGTCGCGGCCGAACTCGATGCCAAACGCGCGATCCGGCAAGCCACCGAACTCGCAGCCAGCCTGTAGGAGCCTGCGTGCAGGCGATCCGGCAAGCCACCGAGTTCGCAGCCAAGCCGTAGGAGCCTGCGTGAAGGCGAACCCGCAAGCCACCGAGTTCGCAGCCAAGTTGTAGGAGCCTGCGTGCAGGCGATCCAGAAAGCCACCGAGCTCGCAGTCAAGCCGCAGGAGCCTGCGTGCAGGCGATCCGGCAAGCCACCGAGTTCGCAGCCAAGCCGTAGGAGCCTGCGTGCAGGCGATCCGGCAAGCCACCGAGTTCGCAGCCAAGTCGTAGGAGCCTGCGTGCAGGCGATCCGGCAAGCCACCGAGCTCGCAGCCAGGCTGTAGGAGCCTGCGTGCAGGCTACCCGGCAAGCCACCGAGCACGCAGTCAAGCCGTAGGAGCCTGCGTGCAGGCGATCCGGCAAACCACCGAGTTCGCAGCCAAGCCGTAGGAGCCTGCGTGCAGGCGATCCGGCAAGCCGCATACCGCAGTCGCGCTCTCGAACGCTCCTGCCTGGCAGCGACGACATTCGTGAACACTGCGTTCACGTAACGCAGCTTGATAGGACTGCGCACCGTGCCCATATTGCGGAGAGCGCACTTCACCATCAAGGAGACTCCCATGAAGCTTTACAGTTTTGCCGGATCCTGTGCCCTCGCCACCCACATCGCCCTCGAATGGATCGGCAAACCCTACAACCTGAAGATGATCCAGAAGGCCGAGCTTTCCACGCCGGAAATGCTCAAGCTCAACCCGAACCACCAGGTACCCATCCTCGACGATGGCGGCTGGGTGCTGGTCGAGAATGCGGCGATCCTGAACTACCTCGCCGACAAATTTCCGGAAGCCAAGCTGGGTGGCGACGGTACCTCGCGCGGCCGCGCCGAAGTCAACCGCTGGCTGGCGATGCTGAATTCCGACGTACACCCGGCCTTCAAACCGCTGTTCGGTGCAACCGACTATCTCGAAGACGCCACGATGATCGAGAAGTCCCACGCCAACGCGCGCAAGGTGTTGCGCAAGTACTTCGAGGAGTTCAACGAACAACTCGGCAAGCACGATTACATCGCCGGTGCGCGTTCGATCGCCGACCCGTATCTGTTCGTGGTGCTGCGCTGGGCGCGGGGCGTCAAGGTTGATCTGTCCGGCCTCGACAACCTCAGGAAATTCGAGCAACGCATGCGCACGGATGCTGGCGTGCAACGCGCGCTCAAGGCCCAGGGGCTTGATCAAGCCAAAGCCGCGTAGCGGGTTGCATCCGATTCAACGAAAAGGCCGCGCAGTGCGCGGCCTTTTTTTGCAGATCCCGCACCGGCGGATCAGCGCTTCTCGATGGGCACGTAAACCTGATCTTCCGGCCCCGTGTAGTTCGCTGACGGGCGGATGATCTTGCCGTCCTGGCGCTGCTCGATGACGTGCGCGCTCCAACCGGCGGTACGCGAAATCACGAACAGCGGCGTGAACATCGCAGTCGGCACCCCCAGCATGTGATAGGTGCTGGCCGAGAACCAGTCGAGGTTCGGGAACATCTTCTTGATGTCCCACATCACCTTCTCGATGCGTTCGGACACCTCGAACAGGCGCGGGTTGCCGCCATCAATACACAGCTTGCGCGAGATTTCCTTGATGATCTCGTTGCGCGGATCGGACACCGTGTAGACCGGGTGCCCGAAGCCGATCACGATTTCCTTGCGCCCCACGCGCTCGCGGATGTCGACCTCGGCTGCGTCTGCCGTGCGGTAACGCGAGATGATCTCCATCGCGACTTCGTTGGCGCCGCCGTGCTTGGGCCCGCGCAACGCGCCGATCGCGCCGGTGATCGCCGAATACATGTCCGAACCGGTGCCCGCGATCACGCGCGCGGTGAAGGTACTGGCATTGAATTCGTGCTCGGCGTACAGCACCAGCGACTTGTCCAGCGCATTCGCATGCAACTCGTTGGGCGCCTTGCCATGCAACAGATGCAGGAAGTGCGCGGCAATCGTCGCATCGTCGGTTTCAACCTCGATGCGGCGGCCGTTGTGCGAGAAGTGGTACCAGTACAGCAGCATCGACCCGAAGCTCGCCATCATGCGGTCGGCGATGTCGCGCGCGCCGGTGAGGTTGTGGTTGTGCGCCTCCGGCAACACGGTGCCGAGTACCGAGCAACCGGTGCGCATCACGTCCATCGGATGCGTGGACGCCGGCAGCAACTCCAATGCGGCCTTGACCGGCTGCGGCAGGCCGCGCAGTCGCTGCAACTT
>DASSNC010000144.1:0-4702 GCA_035688305.1 Rhodanobacteraceae bacterium | reverse complement strand
GGCCACAGCGCGGTCACGTCCTGGATCTCGCGGGCTTCCAGCGAATCGGCGACGAACGCCAGGTTCGACTTGGCCTGCGACTCCAGCGCCTTGACCTGCAGGCCCTGGATTTCGGAGATGCCCTTCAGCGCGGTGAGCTGCGCCTTGTAGGCCTGCTCGGCGAACTGCTTGCCGAGGTCGAGCGACTGCTTCTGGAATTGGCTGTACATGGTGCTTGTCCTCTAGGCAGGGTGGGATTGGACCGGCACCTACTCTAGTGCAATTCATGGTGCAGTGCAACATAGTAGTTGATACATTCAGCTATCGTTCATATAAAATGCAGCTACCTCAATAGGTTACGAGGATTGTCCAGTGGAATCGGGTATGCTGTACCGCAATGGATTTGCTGCTGCAGGCTCCGCGGGCGTCGCCCCGGAAGTGGCTTTCGATGCCCATCCGGCTTCTGGCGCCTTCATCCATACCCGATGGCATGTTGCAGGTCGGGGGCAGGAGCCGCCGCCGAAGGCGGCAGTAGACTTCCCGGGAAAGCAGCCGTTGCATGGTCGAGACGCCGCGTGAGCAACCTCCTGCCATTGCCGGAACCCGAACGCTGCGAACCGTTGGGTGCGCCGCGTCCGGAAATCGAGAGCTGGCCGGCGCGCACGGCGGATCTCGGCGGTGGTCTCTCCGTGACGCGGGCATTGCCGTTGCGCCAGCACCGGCTGGTCGGACCGTGGTGCTTCTTCGATTCCTACGGTCCCCTCTCGTTTTCCGGTCGCAAGGCCATGGACGTCGCACCGCACCCGCACATCGGCCTGCAGACCGTGTCGTGGTTGTTCTCCGGCGAGGTGCTGCACAACGACAGCCTCGGCTTTGTGGCCATGGCCCGGCCGGGCGAGCTGAACCTGATGACCGCCGGGCGCGGCATCGCGCATGCGGAACAAACGCCACCACGGAATTCCGGCAAGCTGCACGGCGTGCAGTTGTGGGTGGCATTGCCGGAAGCCGAGCGCCGGCGCCAACCCGGGTTCGATCATTACCGCGACCTGCCGGTGCTGGAGCCCGGCGGCGGACAGGTCCGGGTGTTCATGGGCGAACTCGATGGCGCGCGTTCCCCCGGCCGGGCGTTCTCGCCCATGGTCGGCGCGGAGATCCTCACCGGCGGTGCCGGCGCGCTGCGCGTGCCCCTCGACGCGTCGTGGGAGCATGCGCTGGTCGTCATCGAAGGCGAATTCCAGTTGGACGGTGTCCGGCTGGCACCCGGCGCCTTGCATTACCTCGGCACCCACCGCGATGGGCTGGTGCTCGAGACCCGCGCCACGGCACGCGCCGTGCTGATCGGCGGCGCCCCATTCGGGGAAGCCATCATGATCTGGTGGAACTTCGTCGCCCGCACCGCGGAAGAGATCAGCGAAGCGCGAGACGACTGGCAGGCCGGGCGCCGCTTTGGTGAGGTCAGCGCCTACCGGGGCGCGCGGCTCGCAGCGCCCGAGCTGGCGGGGCGGCCGCGCCTGAGCCGGTAAGCGGCGCGACGGCGAAGCGCTTCGAACGACCAAAAAGGCCCATGGCAGCGACGCCATGGGCTCGCGCGCTGCAGATTGGTGGCTAGGGGCGGGATCGAACCGCCGACCTCAGCATTATGAGTGCCGCGCTCTGACCGGCTGAGCTACCTAGCCAAGAAGGGAATTGTACCGGCCGCGCGTCCGGCGCGGTGGGCGCCGCAGCGGCTGCTTGCCGCGCGCCAGGAGGCGAAAGCAGCCAGGCAGTCTAGCGAATGCGCAACTGCTGTCAACCATCTTCCAGAGCGCGCGCGCACGAACGATATACTGTCGTTCGATCGTCAAGAGGTTCGCCGGCCGCTCCATGCGACGCTTCCAACTCGCCGAACCCCTGGTGATGCTGGCGACCGTGGTCCAGTGGCTGGTCCTCTCGATCTTCACCGGCGCCGTGATCGGCGTCGGCTGCACGATCTTCCTGCGCATCCTGTTCGCGACCGCCGGCCGTGCCTATGCAGCGCCACTTTGGGTGCAGATGGCGCTGCTGCCGATCGGCGGCATCGCCAACGGCCTGCTGTTGCACTATGGCTACCGGCTGAGCCGCAGCGGGTTCAAGGACAACCCGATCGTCGCGGTCAACGAGCAGCAGGGCAAGATGCCGTTCCGCACCCTGTGGATCAAGCCGCTGGCGGCGCTGGTCACGCTGGGCTGCGGCGGCTCGGCCGGCAAGGAAGGACCGTGCTCGCACATCGGCGCCAGTCTTGCGGCCGGCGTGGGAAGGGTGCTGCACCTCAATCCCGAGATGCGCAAGCGGCTGCTCGCTTGTGGCGTAAGCGCGGGTTTCGCCAGCGTGTTCGGCACGCCGATCGCGGGCGCGATCTACGGTGTCGAGGTGCTGGCGATCGGGCGCATCCGCCACGACTTCCTGTTCCCCGGCATCGTCGCCGGCGTTACCGCGTTCGAGGTGTCGCGCTATCTCGGTGTCCCGTATCCCGTGTATCACATCGCCTTCGTCGGGGATTTCACCGAGTTGCTGTTCCTGAAGACGGTGGTGATCGGCATCCTGTGCGGCGCCGTCGCATGGATCTTCGTGGAGCTGATCCATGGGATGCGGAAAGCCGCCGGCTGGCTGCGGGCGCGTTACGCGCTGTGGCCGCCGTTGATGCCGCTTCTAGGTGGCGTCGTGCTGGCGCTCCTGATTCTCGCAATCCCGACCCAGTACCTTGGCCTCAGTCTGCCGCTGATGGACAACGCGCTGCACGGCGCGCCGATGCCGTATCTCGGCTTTTTCTGGAAGGCGCTGCTGGTCGCGATCACGCTGGGTTCGGGTTTCTACGGCGGCATCGTGACCCCCCAATTCGTGATCGGCGCCGTCACCGGGGGCGCGTTCGCGCATTTCCTCGGATTGAAGGCGGCATTGGGCGCGGCAGTCGGGCTGGTCGCGGTGGTCGCATCCGCATCGAACGCGCCGATCGCGGCGGTGCTGATGGGCATCGAATTGTTCGGGGCGGATTCCACCCTGTACGTGGCCGGCGCCTGCGTCGCCGCATACCTGATCATCGGCCACCGCAGCGTCTATCCCGAGCAGCAGGTTGCCTATTCCAAGTCGTCGTGGATCTTCGCCCGCGCCGACCTGCCGGTCGGGCAGGAAAAGGTGCGCCTGTCGTACGGCCTGCTGCGCTGGTGGCGGATGCGGCGCAAGCGGGCGAAGCAAACCGGCGGAGGCGGGACGTGAGCCGGCGCGGGTGGTTTATACTGCGCGATCCCGCGTGCGCTCGTAGCTCAGCTGGATAGAGTACTGCCCTCCGAAGGCATACGTCATCGAAGCGATTTACGTGGCGAAAAAAGGTCAACGCGCCTGTAGCTCAGCTGGATAGAGTACTGCCCTCCGAAGGCAGGGGTCGTGGGTTCGAATCCCGCCAGGCGCGCCAAATCAATCGCTTAGCTGCATTTGACCGCCTCCAGACGCAGCGTCGATGTGCCGGCCTTGCCACGACGCCGGGCCCCCATGACCCGTGTGCCGATTTGGGCACAAACCTCCCTTTGGGCACCAATGCCCGAGTTATGCCCACGCTGTGCCCGACCAACTTTCCCATGGCGGAACTTGACCAATAGCACAATGCCCACAGCGGGCCGCAGAGTGCTCGCTGCCACACACCGCTCCATCAGACCATGTATACAACGCGTGTTGCGTCGAAGGGTGGAGAAAGGGCGATAACCAATGGGCGTTTGGCTGCCTCACCGACGCGGGCGCCGGTACGTTGCAGCTGATCTGCGCGCGGGCAAAAAAGATCGGTGGATTGGTTTAGCATTAGTGTTTTGGGGGCGGGGATGAGACTGGTTCATAACGCCGGCACGGAACGTGTCACCGACTTGCTGCGTACGGGTCTTGCCTCGGGTCATCGTCTCGACCTGGCCACCGCCGAACTGTCGCTGTTCGCATTCGAGAACCTCAGGGGAATCCTGGCGTCATTGGATGGCTGCCGGTTCGTGCTGCCTGCCGAAGTCCTGGAAGACGGCTTCCTCGGCGGACCGCACGATCGGGCCGAACGGAACAGGCTGGCGTCCCGCTGGTTGGCTGGACAGTGCGCGGAATGGGTCCGTCGCAAGGTGGACGTGAGGCGCATTCACGGCAGGGTCCCTCA
Source organism: Rhodanobacteraceae bacterium (assembly GCA_035688305.1). Taxonomy (GTDB): domain Bacteria; phylum Pseudomonadota; class Gammaproteobacteria; order Xanthomonadales; family Rhodanobacteraceae; genus 66-474. Next base: position 582 of record DASSNC010000144.1, on the reverse strand, counting down.
AGGCATCGCCGTCCTTCGGGATGCGGCGGCACACGCCCAACAGGTGATCATGGGCTCGTTCGGGTTCAGCACGGGCGGACTTGGCATCACCCCCGGCAACCCGATGAGTCTGATCCAGGCGACCGAGACTGTGGAGGAGGCAACAAGCCTCAGCCAGTGGTTCGACACCCAGTGGTCAGGCCTGGCCGATGGGGCCGCATTCAAAGATGCCATCCTTCGGGCGCTTGGCGAGCTCGCCAGCCATCGCGACCCGAGCAGCATCTACGCGCTCATCCTGCACCACCTGTTCCAGAGCACGGCGGGACAGATGGATGAAGAGGAAATCATCAAGTCTGCGACTGGTATCCGTAATACGGTGGTCTGGAAGAAGCTCTTCAAGTTCCAGCGCGATGGTGTCGTCGGGGCCATCGACAAGCTGAATCAGTTTGGTGGCTGCATCATTGCCGACAGCGTTGGGCTCGGAAAGACCTTCGAGGCCCTGGCGATCATCAAGTACTACGAGCTGCGCAACGACCGCGTGCTCGTCCTCTGCCCCAAGCGCTTGCGCGACAACTGGACGTTGTACCGCGCCAATGACCGGCG
>DASSNC010000143.1:0-3219 GCA_035688305.1 Rhodanobacteraceae bacterium | reverse complement strand
GCGTTCAATCCGCCGGCGGCGCATCCACCTTCGCGGACCGGTTGAAATCGCCGATGCCACCCACCAGCAGCGCGATGGCATCGCGTTCGGCCTCGCTGAGGTCGGGATGCCAGGAATCGAGGATCATCACCGCGCGCAGCTTGTCGCTGCGGTTCCACGCCTCGTGCTCGAAGGTATCGTCGAAGGTGACGCAACGGCCTTCGCGCCACGCGTGCTCGACGCCGCCGACGCTGATCGCGCAATCCTCCGGAATGATCAGCGGCAAGTGGGTGACAAGGCGGCTGTTGGTGACGCCGTGGTGTTTCAGGATGTGCGAACCCGGCGTCAGGATCGAGAACAGCACTTCCGGCGCATGGCCACGGATGCGCACCAGCGGCAGCGTCGCGAGCACCGCGGTGGTGCGCGGGCAGCGCCGCGAGTTTTGCTCGAACAGCTCGCCGTGGCGGTGGAAGAAGAAGGAATTCCACTCGGCGTGGCCGCGCGTCCCGGCCAGCAGGTTTTGTTCCTTCAGCAGCTGGTTGTCATTGGTGCCCAGGAACGGTTCGACGCCGACCGGTTCGTTCAGCACATCGAGCAATTCCGCGCGGATCGCGTCGGTGTGTTTTTCGAGTTCGGCGTGCCACGGGAACAACTCGCGCTCGTAATACGGCGTCGCGCGCAGCCCCGGCACGTAGAAAAACTTGCAGTACTGGCGTGGATCCGGGTAGTTGGCCGGGCGGTCGCCGAGGTAGATCTCGAGGCCCTGCTCTACGCGCGCCAGTGCGGTCGCACCATATTGGTCGCGCAGCGGCTGCAGCAGCTCCATGAAGATGCGCTTGCGATGGGTGTCGATGAAGGCAATCGCATGCTTCACCGCGGGCCGCAACCCCGGCGGCGTGGTCATGTCGTTGCGCCATTTGCCGCGGCTTTGCGCGGCGGAAATCGCGCCAAAATAGGCCGCGGCGGCTTCGTCGATGCGTCCGAGTTGTTCCAGCGCGGCACCGCGATGCAGGCGCGCGGCGAAGTGCATGGGTTCGAGGCCGAGCGCGCGATCGAATGCATCCAGGGCATCGTCAGCCTGGTGCTGCGCGAGGTGCGCGATGCCGACGTTCTTCCAGATTTCCGGCTCGGTGGGCTCCAGCCGCGCGGCCTGTTCCAGGCCACGCTGCGCGGCGGCGAAGTCCCCGCGCGACAACGCGCACATGCCGATGAAGTTCAAGGCCTCGGGCGTGTCAGGTGCGGTTTTCAGGATGTCGCGATACACCGCCTCGGCTTCGTCGATGCGGTGCTGCGCGGCGTGCGCACGCGCAAGGTTGATCCGGGCTTCGTCCGCTGGCGCTGCATTGCTGTTCATGGTGCGTTTTTGCCGGGTGCGGGAGATGCCATGCGAAGTCAGGCCAGGCTGGCCGTCTGCCATTCGAAATCGCAATGAAATGGCGACCACGGACCGTCGCACGGCGCGCCTAGTTTGCCGCAATCACCCAGCGGCTGCATGACCCAGGACAAGTCCCGCCGCACCGCACAGGCACCAAGCCACCGCGGGCTCCACGTGCACGTAATCCGCGGCTTGCGTGCTAGCGTCCCACCATCCTGGCGAACCACTGCCATCCCGGTAGGCCCTCGGTGATCAGCTTCAGGCAGGTGAGCATCGGCACCGCCAGCAAGGCTCCGGTGATGCCCCACATCCACGCCCAGATCAGCAACCAGATCAGGATCGCCAGCGGCGACAGGCGCATGCGGTTACCGATGATCATCGGCGTGATCACGTTGCCCTCGACCGCCGCCAGCAGCGCGAAACACGCGGCCGGCGCCAGCGCCTGCAACGGCGTGTGGAAGTTCAGCAACCCCACCATCACCAGCAGCAACGTGGTGGTGACCGCGCCGACGTACGGCATGAAGTTGAGCAAGGTCGCAAGCCCGCCCCACAACAACGGACTGGGCACGCCCAGCGCCCACAGGATCAGCGCGGTCAGCGCGCCCAAGCCGCAGTTGATCAGGGTAACCGTGAGCAGATAGCGCGAAAACTCGCTCTGGATCCCACGGATCAGCCGCAACGACACGCGCCGATAACTGAATCCGGGCATGGCCGTCACCAGGTGCGCGGCGACATCGCGTCCGTAACTCAGGAAGAAGAACACCAGCAATCCCACCGTAAGCACCGCAACCACGATGCCCGGCGAAGCCGCGGCCACGTCGTCGAATGAAAATGCCTCCGGCGCCGGCGCCTTGGCGCGGGGCGCGGGTTGGCCGCTGACGCTGGCCAGCGACTCGGACGCGGCATGGCTGACCTTGGTCAACGGACGCGTCATGCGCCGCAACTTGTAGCTGGCGTCGTGCATGATGCTCGGCGCCTCGCGAACCCACTTCGCCGCGGGCGCACTGACGCCGATCACGGTGCCGGTGAGTGCCGCCGCGAGCGCGATCATCACCAGCAGGCTGCCGAGCGGACGCGGCACGAACAAACGGTGCAACGCCGCCACGATCGGATTGAGCCCGAGCGCAATGAAGGCGGCCAGCACCAGCGGGATCAGCAACGATTTCGCCAGCACCAGCGTCGCGGCGATCGCCAGCAGCATCAGGATGCGCAACGGCAGTCGCAACGAACGCAGCCGGCGCACGCGCCGGCGATCAAGTGCGCTGATCCGGTGTTCCCGCTGCGCCGATGTCAAGCGGCGCGACGGCGACGGCGAATGATCGCCTTCGTCCTGCTGCGGGTCGGGTGGTGTCGAAGGCGACATATGGGCGTTGTGTGAGCGTCCGTGAGTGCTGCGTCGTTGGGCTGCAGCGTGGCGTGCAGGAATCGCGTTCAACCGGCAACCGAACGCCGTTCCCCAGACTGACTTGTTATAGCACTGGACGCACTTGCAAACCCGGCGCAGCCCACTGCGCTGAAAATCCAGGCCGCACCCGCGGCGCTTGCGAAAATCCTGAACCGCTGTGTCCAGGGCATCCGCGGGGGGTCCGGGCCAACGCCTGCAACCGGCAATGCAGCGATCAGGAAAGCTCGTTCCAGAATCGCCGCACCATGCGCCAGGCCGGGCCGGTCGCGATGCGCATGCCGGCACGCACCAAGCCGCTGCCGACCTGGAATTGTGCGATCACGAAACCGATGCCGGCAGCCCCGGCAAGGGCCGGCACCGGATGCGCCTGATACACGTCGATCACCCCGCCGACGGCGCTGTCGAGGTCGCCGCGCGCGGCCCGGCACATCGCCAGTGCGCGCTCGCGGTCGGCGCGGGC
>DASSNC010000136.1:0-19882 GCA_035688305.1 Rhodanobacteraceae bacterium | reverse complement strand
CAAGGACGGTCTGGTGCACGTTTCGCAGATTTCCAACGAGCGCGTCGAGAAGGTCTCCGACAAGCTGCACGAAGGCGACGTGGTCAAGGTGAAGGTGCTGGAAGTCGACAAGCAGGGCCGCATCCGCCTGTCGATGAAGGCGGTGACGGAAGAAGAAGCCGCGCACGCTTGATCGAACGCTGATTTGGAATCAAAAACGGGCCTTCGGGCCCGTTTTTGTGCTCGAAAGAAGCCCTCCCCTTGAAGGAGGAGGAGAAAGCAACGATGTTGCGGTGATGAACACGAACACGCGCATGCCGGTCCTGTTCCTCGGCCACGGCTCGCCGATGAACGCGATCGAGGACAATGCCTGGCGGCGCGAATGGCAACGCCTGGGCGAAACGTTGCCGCGGCCGCGCGCAGTGTTGTGCGTGTCAGCGCATTGGGAAACGCATGGCGTTGCCATCACGTCGTCACCGCGGCCCGAAACCATCCACGACTTCTACGGCTTTCCACGCGAGCTGTTCGCGGTGGAATATCCCGCGCCGGGCGATCCGGAACTCGCGCGGGACATCGCGCGTCGCGTGGGTGACGATGCGATTCCGGTGCAGATCGACCCGCAACGTGGCATCGACCACGGCGCATGGAGCGTGTTGTGCGCGATGTATCCGGATGCGGATGTTCCGGTGCTGCAGCTGAGCCTGGACACGCGCCAGCCCGGCGACTGGCATTACGCATTCGCCAGGCGGCTCGCGTACCTGCGCGACGAAGGCGTGCTGGTGCTGGGCAGCGGCAACATCGTGCACAACCTGCCGTTGCTGCGCCGCTACTGGAATGCGCCCTCACCGCCGGATTGGGCCGTGCGTTTCCGCGATCGCGTCAACGCAGCGATCGCCGGGCGCGATCACGCCGCTTTGTGCGATTGGCGCGGGCTCGATGCGGATGCCGCGCTTGCGGTCCCGACGCCCGAGCACTACCTGCCGCTGCTGTACGCATTGGCCTTGCAGCGCGACGACGATATCGTCGAAACATTCAACGACGACGTGTTCGCAACGCTCGCGATGACCTCGTTGCGGATCGGTTGATCGACGCTGCATAGCGCACTTGTGCACGCGTCCATGCGGCGTCTCCCGCCCGCACTTCCATGTGCGGGCGCTCGTCGGCGTTGGATGCCACTGGCATCCAACGAAAGCTCCTCCTCGCCCTCTTTCGCTTTTTCGCGAAACGGGTAGACTCGGCCAGACGGGCGACGCCGGCTACCTCCGGCGCCCCCGCGGACGGCAGGAGGCTTGGCGTGCAACCGACCGACATCCGCAACCCCGATTACTTCCACAAGGTGGTGGACTGCCAGTGGGCGTGTCCCGCACACACCCAGGTGCCGCGCTACATTCGCATGATCGCGGCAGGGCGTTACGACGACGCCTACCTGCTGAACTGGGATTCCAACGTCTTCCCCGGCATCCTCGGGCGCACGTGTGATCGTCCGTGCGAGCCGGCCTGCCGACGCGGGCGGGTCGAAGAAAACAACGGCGAGAAACCCGAGCCGGTCGCGATCTGCCGCTTGAAGCGCGTTGCCGCCGACAACCGCAGCGAAAACATCGAGCAACGCATGTGTGAGCGGTTGCCCGATCGCCTGCCGGGCGCCGAAAAATTCCGCGTCGCCTGCGTGGGTGCGGGGCCATCGTCGCTTGCCGTCGCGCGCGATCTCGCGCCACTCGGCTACAAGGTCACGATCTTTGAAGCCGATGCCAAAGGTGGCGGCTTCATGCGCACGCAGGTCCCGCGGTTCCGGCTGCCCGAGCATGTGATCGACGAGGAGGTCGGCTACATCCTTGACCTTGGCGTCGAGTTCGTCGGCAATCGCAACATCGATTCGCTGCGCAAGTTGCTGGATGAAGACTACGACGCGATCTTCGTCGGCTGCGGCGCGCCGCGCGGCCGTGACCTGCACCTGCCCGGGCGGGAAGAAGTTGCCGACAAGGCGCACCTCGGCATCGAATGGCTGGCCTCGGTGTATTTCGGGCACGTCAAGCAGGTCGGCAAGCGCGTGATCGTGCTGGGGGGCGGCAACACCGCGATGGACTGCTGCCGCAGCGCGCGCCGGCTCGGCGGGGATGACGTGAAAGTCATCGTGCGTTCGGGTTACGAGGAAATGAAGGCGAGTCCGTGGGAGAAGGAAGACGCCGAACACGAGGGCGTGGAAATCCTCAACTGGTTGAATCCCAAATCCTTCGTGCACGAGGACGGCAAGCTGACGGGCATGTGGTTCACACCAATGCGCGCCGAACACGACGCCAACGGCAAGCGCAAGTTGCTGCCGACCGGCGAGCCTGACCGCTTGATCGAGTGCGACGAGGTGTTGATCGCGGTCGGTCAGGAAAATGCGTTTCCGTGGATCGAGCGCGACCTTGGCATCGAATTCGACGAGTGGGGCATGCCCAAGCTCGACAAGCTCTCGATGCAATCGACCAACCCGCAAGTGTTCTTCGGCGGCGACGCGGCGTTCGGCCCCAAGAACATCATCTGGGCAGTCGAACATGGCCACCAGGCCGCGGCCTCGATCCACAACCTGCTGCAAGGCGAGGACGTGCGCAAGCGTCCGCCGCCGCTGACCAATCTCGTCTCGCAGAAGATGGGCATCCACGAGTGGAGTTACGACAACGACATTTCGCCGGACGATCGTTTCGTGGTGCCGTGGGCGCCCAAGGAGAAAACGCTCACCAACATCCATCAGGAAGTCGAACTTGGCTTCGACGTGCAGACCGCATGGAAGGAGGCGCAACGCTGCCTCAACTGCGACGTGCAGACCGTGTTTACCAAGGACATCTGCATTGAATGCGACGCCTGCGTTGATGTGTGTCCGATGGACTGCATCACCTTCACGCAGAACGGCGACGAGGACGAGCTGCGTACGCGCCTGACCGCGCCGGCCATGAACCTTGCGCAGGATTTGTACGTGGGCGGCCCGGTCAAGACCGGGCGCGTGATGGTGAAGGACGAGGACGTCTGCCTGCATTGCGGCCTGTGCGCCGAGCGCTGCCCGACCGGTGCGTGGGACATGCGCAAGTTCCTGTTTGCCGAATCGTACGCGGGCCGCGGCCAGGATTATTCGGCGAAGCCCGGGAAGAAAAAGGTGGCTGCATGACGTCGATCGCGGCGGTCAACGACTTCGTCGTCAAGTTCGCCAATATCAACGGTTCGGGTTCGGCCTCGGCGAATGAGCTGTTCGCCAAGTGCATCCTGCGCATGGGCGTGCCGGTCAGCCCGCGCAACATCTTCCCGTCCAACATCCAGGGCCTGCCGACCTGGTACGAGGTGCGTGTCAGCGAAGCCGGTTGGCTGGGCCGCCGTGGCGGCTACGACCTGCTGGTGGCGATGAACCCGCAGACCTGGGACGACGACGTCAAGGGCCTCGCGCCGGGCGGATATCTTTTCTACGACAACTCCAAGCCACTGCCGAAGTCCAAATTCCGCGACGACATCAACGTGATCGGCGTGCCGTTGACCCGCATCGCGACGGAAACCTGGGACGATCCGCGCCAGCGTCAGCTGTTCAAGAACATCATGTATCTCGGCGCGCTGTCGGTGTTGCTGGGCATCGAACGCGAGGTGGTCGCCCAGCTGATCGGCGAGCAGTACAAGCGCAAGCCGGCGTTGCAGGTACCCAACGTGCACGCGCTGGATCTGGGTCGCGGGTACGCCACGCAGAACCTGCAACCGCTCGGCCTCCAGATTGAACGTCGCGACAACGTCGGTGACCGCATCTTCGTCGATGGCAACAGCGCCGCGGCGCTCGGCATGGTCTACGGCGGCGCCACGGTGTGCGCGTGGTATCCGATCACGCCTTCATCGTCGCTGGCGGAAGCCTTCCAGAAATACTGCGCCAAGCTGCGCATCGAACCCGAAACCGGCAAGCACCGCTACGCGATCGTGCAGGCGGAGGATGAAATCGCCTCGATCGGCATGGTGACCGGCGCGGGCTGGAATGGCGCACGCGCCTTCACGGCGACCTCCGGTCCCGGCATTTCGCTGATGAACGAGATCATCGGCCTGGCGTATTTCGCGGAAATCCCCGTGACGATCGTGGATGTGCAGCGCGGCGGACCGTCCACCGGCATGCCCACGCGCACCCAGCAATCGGATGTTGCATTCTGCGCACACGCTTCGCACGGCGACACCAACCATGTGCTGCTGTTTCCGGAAGATCCGCACGAGTGCTTTGAATTTGCCGCGACGGCACTCGACCTCGCCGATCGGCTGCAGACGCCGGTGTTCGTGCTGAGTGATCTCGACATCGGCATGAACCAGCGCCTGTGCAAACCGTTCGAGTGGGACGACGCCCGCCGTTACGACCGCGGCAAGGTGCTGACCACCGAGGAGCTGGAGGCCGGCAAGCCATTCGGCCGTTATCGCGACGTCGATGGCGACGGCATTCCGTATCGCACGTACCCCGGTACCCATCCGACCCGCGGCGGTTTTTTCACCCGTGGCACAAGCAAGAACGCCAACGCGAAGTATTCGGAGAAGGGTGAGGACTATGTCGAGAACGTGCAACGGCTGCAGCGCAAGCTGGAGACCGCGAAGTCATTGCTGCCGCAACCGGTCTTGCATCGTGCGCCGATTCCGGCACGTCACGGAGCCATCCATTTTGGTTCGACCGCGCCCGCGATGGCCGAGGCGATTGCCAAGCTCGACGCGGGCGGCATGCACATCGATGCGCTCCGGGTGCGCGGCTATCCGTTTGCCGATTCGGTGCGCGATTTCATCGAGCAGCACGAGCAGGTGTTCGTGGTGGAGCAGAATCGCGATGCGCAACTGCGCTTCCTGTTGATCGAGCAGTTCGAGATCGATCCTGCACGCCTGGTGCCGGTGCTGCACTACGATGGAACACCGATCACCGCGCGCTTCATCGCCAAGGCCATCGGCGAGCGGATGGGGGCGGCAGACGTGATGCAAATTCGCGACGGCAAGGTGGCATGAGTTTTCCCTTCTCCCTCCGGGAGAAGGGCGCAACGCGCTGCTATTGCTCTTGCGCGCAGCGCCGGTTGAGGGTTCGGGTAATGCATGATTCGACATTGCGCGAGTGCGGACCCTCACCCCCAACCCCTTTCCCGGAGGGAGAGGGGAGCAATGCATTCCCTTCTCCCTTCGGGAGAAGGTGGCGCGCAGCGCCGGATGAGGGTCCGGGTACTGCGCGATTCAACATTGCGCGAGTGCGGACCCTCACCCCAGCCCCTCTCCCGGAGGGAGAGGGGAGCAAATCAGGTTTGCGATCGAAATGACCTATCTACCCAAACCCAAACTCCGCCACCCCTCGCTGCAAAGGAATGCGGTCGGCTTCACGCGGCGCGACTACGAAGGCGCGGTTTCCACGCTGTGCGCCGGCTGCGGACACGACTCCATTTCGGCTGCGATCATCCAGGCCTGCTGGGAACTTGACGTCCAGCCGCATCGGGTCGCGAAGATTTCCGGCATCGGTTGCAGTTCCAAGACACCGACGTATTTCCTTTCGGCGTCGCACGGTTTCAATGCCGTGCACGGGCGCATGCCCTCGGTGCTTACCGGCGCCAATCTTGCCAATCGCGAGTTGATGTATCTCGGCATTTCCGGCGACGGCGATTCGGCGTCCATCGGCATCGGCCAATTCGTGCACGCGATCCGGCGGGGCGTGGACATGGTCTACATCGTCGAGAACAACGGCGTGTACGGACTCACCAAGGGCCAGTTCTCGGCCACCGCCGATACCGGCAGCAAGTCGAAAAAAGGTGCGATCAACAACGACGCCCCGATCGACATGGTTGGCATGGCGCTGCAACTCGGTGCCAGCTTCGTGGCACGCAGTTTTTCCGGCGACAAGACCCAGCTGGTGCCGCTCCTGAAGGCGGCGATGTCGCACAAGGGCGCGTCCTTCGTGGATGTGTTGAGCCCGTGCGTGGCTTTCAACAACCACCCCGGCAGCACCAAGAGCTACGACTACGTGCGTGAGCACAACCATGCGTTGTGCCGGATGGATTTCATATCCAAGCGTGATGAAATCACCGTCGACTATCCGCCGGGCGAAGTACGCGAGGTGCGCCAGCACGACGGCAGTGTGCTGCGTTTGCGCAAGTTGCCGGAATGCCACGACACCGGCGATCGCGTTGCCGCGATGAGCTACCTGCACGCCTGCCAGGCGCGCGGCGAGATCGTCACCGGCTTGTTGTACGTGGATCCCGATGCGCCGGATTTGCACGCCCACCTCGATACCGCGCCGGTTGCATTCAATACGCTGGGCGAGCGTGAGCTGTGTCCGGGCGCCGCGAAGCTGGATTCGATCAACGCTGGCTTGCGTTGAGGCATCCAGCCACCATAAAGGCTTGACCGCGTATGTTGGGGAGCATTCCTCCCGTGGACGTGGGCGCGCTGCGCGCATGACCACGGGTGCGCGTAGCGCGAACACTCGTGGATGATCATGGAAATCAATTCGGAGCTGGCCATCGACAGGCACAAACATCGGCTGGATCTGCATCTGGATCGCTGGCAGGGCAAGCTGCCGCGCTGGGCAGCCCGCACGCTGGACTGGCTGCGCCGGCCCTCGTCACGCTGGGTGCGGATCCCGATCGGCCTGTTGCTGGTGGCCTGCGGGCTGTTGGGATTCCTGCCGATACTCGGGTTCTGGATGGCGATCCCGGGATTGTTGCTGCTGTCGCTGGACCTGCCGTTCCTGCGCTTGCCGATGCGGGTGGCGATCGTGCGCACGCGGCGCGCGTTGGCGCGTTGGAAGACGCGTTGGAAGCAGCGCCGGCGCGCCCACGATGTCTGAGGTCGGGCTGTTCGGTGGCGCCCGGATCCGCTGCAAAATCCCGTTTGTTGCAGTGCAGCATTCGTGCCATTACCATGTATACAATCGAATCGGAGATGACGGACATGGGCAAAGATCACGGCGCCACGCGCACGCTTGAGGACTGGCAGAAGAGCTCACGCGAGTATTGGGACGCCTGGTCCGACGCCACGCGCAAGGCGTTTGCTGGTGCCGCGGACGCGCCCACACCGGGCCAGGTGCCGTGGCACGAGGGCCTGGAGCAGTGGTCGCGGATGTTCGATGCCGGCAAGGCGCAAAACACCCAGAGCGAAACGGTCGAGCGCCTGCTCGCCGGTGCGCGCAGCTACTTCGCGTTGCTGCAGTCCATGGCGGACAAGGGTTCGCAGGGCCACGCTGATCCGCAAGCGTGGACGGCTGCCGTGCGCAACGCGTTCAACTTCCCGGGCGCCGATGCGTCGTTGTTCGACAACCCGTTGGCGCGCGCCATGCGCGAACTGGCGGGGCAGGGCGCAAAGGGCTTCGAGCAGATGATGGAAGGCCTGCAACCGGCGATGCGCGAAGCTCGCGCGATGCTGGACATGCCGGCGTTCGGCTATGCCCGCGAGCATCAGGAACACTATCAGCGCATGGCCAAGGCCTGGCTGGATTACAAGCAAGAATCCAACCGCTACAACGCGTTGATCGCGCGCGCGAGCAAGCGCGCTTTCGAGGTGTTCGAGGACAAGCTGGCCGAGCGCGGTGAGCCCGGCCGGCAGGTTGATTCGGTGCGGGGCCTTTACGACCTGTGGGTGGACGCGGCCGAGGACGCCTACGCCGAAATTGCGCTGTCCGACGAGTTCCGCGAGGTCTACGGCGCGCTGGTCAACGCACAGATGCAGGTGCGCAAGCACGCGCAACTCGAAGTCGAGAAGGTGTCCAATGATCTGGGCATGCCGACCCGCACCGAAATCGACAGCATCGGCAAGCGCGTGCATGAACTGCATCGCGCAGCCAAGAATCGCGCCGAGGACGACGCTGCGCTGCGCGGGGAAATCGCCGCGCTGCGGGCCGAGGTCGAGCAGCTCAAGGGTGCCAAGCCGAAGGCTGCGAAACCCAAAGCCGCGAAGGCCAAAGCCGCGCCCGCACGCAAGCGTGCGGCGAAACCCACCACCAAATCGAGCAAGGAGTGATGGCGATGGACCCGATCCGCATCGATCCCAGGCGCGCCCTCGATGAAGCACTGCGCGCGCAACAGAAACTCGCCGCCAGCCTGCGCACCCTGCGTGAGGTCGAGGACGTCGATTACGGCGCCACCGACAAGGAAGCGATCTACACGGAAGACAAGGTGGTCGTGTATCGCTACAAGGGCAAGGGCAAGCCGACCGCGAAAGCCCCACTGCTGATCTGCTACGCGCTGGTCAACCGTCCGTACATGGTCGATTTGCAGGACGACCGCTCGCTGGTCAAGAACCTGCTCGCGCTCGGCGAGGACGTCTACATCATCGATTGGGGTTACCCCGACGGCGGCGATCGCTGGCTGACGCTGGACGACTACATCAACGGCTACATCCGCCGCTGCGTCGATGCGGTCGCCAGGCACGCCGGCGTGAAGAAAATCAACCTGCTCGGCATCTGCCAGGGCGGCGCCTTCTCGCTGTGCTTTACCGCGCTGCACCAGGAGAAATTGCAGAACCTGATCACGATGGTGACGCCGGTCGACTTCCACACCAAGGACAACATGCTCTCGCACTGGACGCGCGGCATGGATGCGGACCTGTTCGTGGACACGCTCGGGAACGTGCCGGCGGACCTCATGAACTGGTGCTACCTGACCTTGAAGCCGGTGCGCCTGAACCAGCAGAAATACATCGCGATGCTCGACATCCTCGACAACAAGGTCGAGCTGGAAAACTTCCTGCGCATGGAAAAGTGGATCTTCGATTCACCCGACCAGGCCGGCGAAGCGTTCCGCCAGTTCATCAAGGATTTCTACCAGGGCAACAAGCTCGTCAAGGGTGGCCTCAAGATCGGCGGCAAGGACGTGAGCCTGAAGGCCATCACGATTCCGGTGCTGAACATCTTCGCCGAGCAGGATCACCTGGTGCCGCCATCGGCAGCGCGTCCGCTGGGCGACCATGTTGGCACCAAGGACTACACCCAGCTCGCGTTCAAGGGCGGCCACATCGGCATCTACGTGTCCGGGCGTGCGCAGCGCGAAGTGCCGCCGGCGATCCACGAGTGGCTGGCCAAGCGCACGAAGTAGGACGGGTCGGTAGCCCGGATGCAGCCACTTGCTGGCGCAATCCGGGATGCCATGGAGTTGCTGAATGCTTCGCGTCGTCCGGGCATCGCCAGCGCGTGTGCTCCGATAGAATCGTGCCATGAGCACAACACACCCACTGCGCCGCTCGCGCCGCAACCGCTGGGTTGCCGGCGTGGTCGGCGGCCTCGCCGACTACTTCGGAATCGATGCCACGCTTGCGCGCATCATCTACGTGCTGGTGTCGATCTTCTCCGCGGCGTTTCCGGGGATCCTCATCTACATCATCCTGTGGATTCTGATCCCGCAGGGTGACTAGGGCCTTTCAACGCCATGCCGCGTGGCATAGCGTCAACAGGCCTTGGCGCCCGGAATCGCCGCACGCGGTTTCGGATGCACATGCTAGGCTTGCGCGAGCCCTTGGCGCGTCCATTCGCATGACCTCCCACTCCCAAGCCGATCACGACAGCATCCGCGCCGTGCAATGGCAGGGTGATGGCCTGCGCCTGCTTGACCAGCGCAAACTTCCGTTCGCCGAGGATTGGCTCGATTGCCGATCCGCGGCTGCGGTCGCGCAGGCGATCCGTGACCTCGTGGTGCGTGGTGCACCGGCCATCGGCATTGCCGCAGCGTGGGGCGTGGTGCTGGCGGCGCTGCGCGGCGATGACCTCGAGCACGCCATGGCGGCGTTGCGCGCGGCGCGCCCGACGGCCGTCAACTTGATGGCGGCGCTCGATCGCATGCAGGCGGCCATCGCCAGCGGCGCCACGGCGGACGCGCTGGCACGCGAAGCGCAGGCGATCCAGGACGAGGACCTCGCCGCCAACCGCGCGATGGGCGCAATGGGCGCGGCATGGATCCAGCCCGGCAGCGGTGTGCTCACTCATTGCAACACCGGCTCGCTGGCGACGGCCGGCTTCGGCACCGCGCTCGGTGTGATCCGGGCCGGCTACGCTTCGGGCCACATCGTGCGCGTGTTTGCCGGTGAGACGCGCCCCTGGCTGCAAGGTGCCCGCCTGACCATGTGGGAACTCATGCGCGATGGCATTCCAGCCACGCTGATTGCCGATTCGGCAGCCTCGCACCTGATGCAGACCCGTCAGGTGCAGTGGGTGATCACGGGTGCCGACCGCATCGCCGCGAATGGCGATACCGCCAACAAGATCGGCACCTGCCAGCTCGCCATCGCGGCGAGGCACTACGGCGTCAAGTTCATGGTGGTGGCGCCGGCGACCACGGTGGACCTGGCAACGCCCAGCGGCGATTCGATCGACATCGAATTGCGCGATCCGGCTGAGCTGCTCGGTTACGCCGGACAGCGCACGGTGGTGGAGGGTGCTGCGGCCTGGAATCCGGTATTCGACGTGACGCCGCACGATCTGATCGACGTGCTGGTGACCGAGCGTGGCGTGATCACGCAACCCGATGCCGCGGCGCTGCGCGCCGTGTTCGGAACCGCCGGCGTGCATTGAATGTGGCGCCTGCGCAAGCAAATTGCGTGGTTCAGCATTGGCGGCGCCGTCGGCTTCGTGGTCGATGCCGGGGTCGTGCAATTGCTGGTCAGCAAGCTCGGGGCCGATCCGTACATCGGGCGGCTGTTTTCGTTCCTGTGTGCCGCCACCGCAACGTGGTTGTTCAATCGCCGCTTCACGTTTTCCGAGCGTGGCGATTACACGTTGTTTGGCGAATGGGTGCGCTACGTGGTCGCGATGTCGGCCGGGTTTGCGGTCAACTACGCAACCTACGCGCTGGTCGTGTACTTCTCGAAGTTCGCTCACGCATGGCCCGCGATTGCCGTCGCGGCGGGGTCGGTACCGGGAGCGCTGGTGAATTTCCTCGGCGCTCGCCACTGGGTATTTCACAGGCCGCGCGCGGCCGCCGCGGAGGGCTCCCGGGGCCGCCTTGAAAACAAGCCGTAACATATTGTATTTCAAGGCAAAAAACAGGCCGTACTGACGCGCGTTGTGATATACTTTCAAAGTTGATTCCAAGGCACGGGTTGCGTTCGAGTCCCGTGCCTTTTTGCATTCACCAGACACGGGAAATATTCGGATGGCGGAGCCGGGCAGTGAAATAATTCGCGTCAACATCGAAGACGAAATGCGCCAGAGTTACCTCGATTACGCGATGAGCGTGATCGTGGGCCGCGCACTGCCTGACGTGCGCGACGGCCTGAAGCCGGTGCATCGCCGGGTGTTGTTTGCGATGAACGAACTCGGCAACGCCTGGAACAAGTCCTACAAGAAATCCGCGCGCGTGGTCGGTGACGTGATCGGTAAATACCACCCGCACGGCGATGCGTCGGTGTACGACGCGATCGTGCGCATGGCGCAACCGTTCTCGCTGCGTTACATGCTGGTGGACGGGCAGGGCAACTTCGGTTCGGTCGATGGCGACAGCGCCGCGGCGATGCGCTACACCGAAGTGCGCATGGCGCGCCTCACGCATGAGCTGCTGGCCGACATCGACAAGGAAACCGTCGACTTCGGGCCGAACTATGACGAAAGTGAGCACGAGCCGCTGGTACTCCCGACCAAGGTTCCCAACCTGCTGGTGAATGGCTCGGCCGGCATCGCGGTCGGCATGGCCACCAATGTTCCGCCGCACAACATGGGTGAGGTGATCGACGCCACCATCGCCTTGATTGACGATCCCGAACTCGGCATTGACGCGTTGATGCAGTACATCCCCGGCCCGGATTTCCCGACCGCCGGCATCATCAACGGCGCCGCCGGCATCGTGCAGGCCTACCGCACCGGCCGCGGCCGCGTGCTGGTGCGCGCGCGCACCGAGATCGAGACCGACGAGCACGGCCGCGAGGCGATCATCGCCACCGAGCTTCCGTACCAGGTCAACAAGGCGCGCTTGATCGAAAAGATCGCCGAACTGGTCAAGGAGAAGAAGGTCGACGGCATCAGCGGCCTGCGCGACGAATCCGACAAGGACGGCATGCGCGTCGTGATCGAGGTGCGCCGCGACGCGATGGCCGACGTGGTGTTGAACAACCTGTTCCAGCAGACGCAATTGCAAGTCACCTTCGGCATCAACATGGTGGCGCTGGTCGATGGCCAGCCGCGCCTGCTGAACCTGAAGGAGATCATTGCCGCCTTCGTTCGCCATCGCCGCGAAGTAGTCACGCGCCGCACCATTTTCGACCTGCGCAAGGCGCGTGCACGCGCCCACGTGCTGGAAGGCCTTACCGTTGCGCTGGCCAACATCGACGAAATGATCGAGTTGATCAAGACCTCGCCGTCACCGCAGGTTGCGCGCGAACGCATGCTGGCGCGCAAGTGGGAAGCGGGCATGGTGCGCGCGATGCTGGAGGCAACCGGTGCGGCGGCGACCCGTCCGGAAGACCTCGACCCGCGTGCAGGCCTCAAGGACGACGGTTACCAGCTTTCAGAAGTGCAGGCCAAGGAAATCCTGGAGATGCGCCTGCACCGCCTGACCGGGTTGGAACAGGACAAGCTCACCGACGAATACAAACAACTGCTCGAAACCATCCGCGGCCTGATCGCGATCCTCGAAGATCCCGACAAGTTGATGGCGGTGATCCGCGGTGAATTGGTCGAGATCAAGGAGCTCTACGGCGACGTGCGGCGTACCCAGATCCTGCATACCCAGGAAGACCTGGAAGTATTGGACCTGATCGCCGAAGAGGACGTCGTCGTCACGCTGTCGCACACCGGTTACGTCAAGCGCCAGACACTCGACACCTATCGCGCGCAAAAGCGCGGCGGCAAGGGCCGTTCCGCGACGACCATGAAGGAAGAGGATTTCGTCGAGCGCCTGTGGATCGTCAACACGCACGACACCTTGCTCACCTTCACCAGCAACGGGCGCGTGTATTGGCTCGACGTGTACCGCATTCCCGAGGCCGGCCCCGGCGCGCGCGGCAAACCGATCGTCAACCTGCTGCCGCTGGAAGAGGGCGAAAAGGTGCAGGCGGTGTTGCCGGTGCGCGAATACACGGATGATCGTTTCGTGTTCTTCGCCACCCGCAAGGGCACAGTCAAGAAGACGCCGCTCAAGGAGTTCGAATACAAGCTGCAGCGCGGCAAGCAGGCGATCGGGCTGGATGATGACGATGGCCTCGTCGAGGCGGAACTCACCGACGGCAAATGCGACATCCTGCTGTTTGCGTCCAACGGCAAGGCCGCGCGCTTTGCTGGTGGCGACGTGCGTCCGATGGGCCGTACCGCGCATGGCGTGCGCGGCATGCGGCTTGCCGACGGCGAGCAGGTGGTGTCGATGATCGTCGCCTATGAGCATGCCGACGGCGATGTTTGCGACGTGCTGACCGCCACCGAACGCGGCTATGGCAAGCGCACGCCGCTCAGCGACTTCCCGCGCAAGGGGCGCGGTACCCAGGGCGTGATCGCGATCCAGTGTTCCGAACGCAACGGCGCATTGGTCGCCGCGCTGGCCACGGGTGGACGCCACGACCTGATGCTGATTTCCGACAAGGGCACGCTGGTGCGCACCCGTGTCGCCGAGGTCTCGCAGGTTGGCCGCAACACCCAGGGCGTCACCCTGATCCGCCTGCCCGACGATGAAAAACTGGTCGGCGTGGTGAAGATCGAGCACGAGGATGACGATGGCGAGCTCAATGGTGAGGGTGCGACGGAGCAGGTCGCCACGCCGGACGCGTAGCGTGTCGCGCAGGTAGGTTGGGTTGACCCGGGCTGGGTAGGTTGGGTTGGCCCGAGGCTTGGCCTCGGGGAAGCCCAACGCCATCGCGCGATCAGGTCGCCCGTTGGGCTTCGCAAAAATCCGCTCAGCCCAACCTACGCGGTTTGTGCGTGCGCAGGCCGCACGTTGGGCTTCGCGAAAAGCCGCTCAGCCCAACCTACGCGATTTGCGCGGTCGGGTAGGTTGGGTTGACCCGAGGCTTGGCCTCGGGGAAGCCCAACGCCATCGCGCGATGAGTCCGCCCGTTGGGCTTCGCAAAATTCCGCTCAGCCCAACCTACGCGGTTTGTGCGTGCGCAGGCCGCACGTTGGGCTTCGCGAAAAGCCGCTCAGCCCAACCTACGCGGTTTGCGTGGTTGGGTAGGTTGGGTTGGCCCGAGGCTTGGCCTCGGGGAAGCCCAACGCCATCGCGCGATGAGTCCCATGCGGATTGGGGTATGGAGCTTGGCAAGCACCCGCCGCAGCGGTTTGCGCGTGCGCAGGCCGCCCGCTGGGCT
Organism: Rhodanobacteraceae bacterium; assembly: GCA_035688305.1. Taxonomy (GTDB): domain Bacteria; phylum Pseudomonadota; class Gammaproteobacteria; order Xanthomonadales; family Rhodanobacteraceae; genus 66-474. The sequence continues at coordinate 5,674 of DASSNC010000136.1, read as the reverse complement.
TCGTGAAAAGCCGCTCAGCCCAACCTACGCGCTTTGGCGTTCAGTGCGGTGTGCTGCGTACTCTTCCTGCACGCTGCTGCGCACCAGCACGATGATCGTGAAGATGCCGAGGATGGTGCCGAGCGGCATGTGCAGGCAATTGAGGCCGGCAACGACGAGTGAGAAGACGCGGTGCTTGCGGGCGCGCAGGAACAGGCCGGACATGACGTTGAGCACGGCGGATGCCACGAACCAGAGGCCGAATGCCGCGAAGAACCACTGGAAAATGGCGATGAACGTAGCCGGGTCCGGTGCATTCGCTTGTGCGGGTTTCGTCCACGTTTCCGGGTGCGCCATGATCACGTGCATCAGCATGAACTCGCCGGCCATGAGCAGGATTCCGAGGCAGGCCATGCCGGCAATGACGAAGTGGAAGATCGCCAGCAGGCGCAGATGTCCGGCATCGATCTGCCGTTGGTCGCGCATGATCGGGGGCAGGGCGCTCATGTTGCATCTCCCAGCGCCGCCAGCATCGCCTCGGCGCTCGACACGCGAAATTCCCCCGGCGCCTCGATGTGCAGCATCTTGACGATGCCATCCTCGGCGTAGAGCGCGAAGCGCCTCGCGCGCATGCCCATGCCGTATTTGCTGGAATCCATCTCCAGCCCGAGCGACTTGGCGAAATCGCCATTGCCGTCGGCGAGCATCAACATGCCGTCGGGCACGTGGTGATGGCGTGCCCACGCCTGCATCACGAAGGCGTCGTTGACGGCCATGCAGGCGACGTCGATGCCACGTTTGCGGAACGCGTCGTAATGCTCGAAGAAACCCGGCAGATGGCGTTCCGAACAGGTCGGCGTGAACGCGCCGGGCACCGCGAACAGCACCACCTTCTTGCCCTTGAACACGGCGTCGCTGCTGAGCTGCTGCACGCCGTCGCGCAACACGCTGAAGGTTCCAGCAGGTATGGGGTCGCCGATCTGGATGGTCATGTGCAGGTCCGCTGGATTGAACCCGGCCATCGTACCGCAGCGAGCCTTTGGCGAGGCTTGAAACCCCCGGCACCGCCCATAAGTCGAGGTCAATGGCCGGTCTGGCCGATTCCAACGAGGAGTGCAACATGTATATCCACCGTTCCAACGTATGGCCGAATGCCAATCAATTCCCGCGCGATTTCAATCGCGCGATCAGCCGCCTGTTCGACATCGAAGACGGCGACCAGTCCGACGTGGTGACCAGCCAGTGGGCGCCGCGCGTGGACATCCGCGAGGAAGACAAGCGTTTCGTGATTGCGGCCGACATCCCCGGCGTCGATCCGAAGGACATCGAGATCAACATGGACAAGGGAGTGTTGTCGATCAGGGGCGAGCGCAAGACCGAGTCGGTGGCGGAAGGCAGCGAATACACCCGCGTCGAGCGTGCGCACGGCTTGTTCCATCGCCGCTTCGCGTTGCCGGACAGCGCCAATCCGGACGGCATCACCGCGACCGGCAAGCATGGCGTGCTGGAGATCTCGATCCCGAAGCGGCCGGAAACCACGCCGCGCAAGATCGACATCCAGACTGGCGAGTAAGACCCGCCAGACTGGTGTCGCCTTGGCACGGGCCACAACCACTGCCTCCCTTCCGTGTGAAGGGAGGCAGGGTTTCCTTGCGCCGCGACTGCGTGCGCTCAATACAAAAGAACCGCGCCTCGGCGCGGTTCTTGTTTCGTCAGGCAAACTGACGAAGGAGGATTGGTGGAGCTGAGGAGGATCGAACTCCTGACCTCTGCATTGCGAACGCAAAAATATACGTACGCAAAGGTACATGGTACGCCATTTGTGTAATAATACATCGGCGATAGGTACACAAATGGGTACACAGCATGGCAACGGTCAAACGGCAGAAATCAGGCCACTGGAAAGCGATCATCCGGCGACCGGCACTTGGTGTACCCGTGCAGGTCAAGACGTTTCGGCTCGAAGACGACGCACGTGCGTGGGCGCGCAAGACCGAGTCCGAGCTGGAGCGCGGCGTGTGGCGCGACAGCGCCGAGGCCGACCGCACTTTGTTGCGTGATGCCCTGAAACGGTATGCGCGTGAGTGCACCGTGCGCAAAAAAGGCAGAGAGCCGGAAGAGTCGGTTCTGCGGACACTCAGCCAAGAACGCATTGCCGGGTTGGCGCTTTCCCGTATCGGCTCCGCAGACATCGCCAGAACGATCGTCGGATGGGAGCGGGCGTCGTTGGCCCCGGCGACGATCAAGCGTCGTCTCGCCGTTGTGTCAGCGGCGTTTACCCACGCTCGAAAAGCGTGGGGCATGAACGCGCTGGAGAACCCGGTACGCAATACCGAACTCCCCACGCTCCACAACGAGCGTACAAGACGTGTCAGTGACGACGAAATCAACGCGGTTCGAGCGGTAACGCAATCCGCAGAGCTGGGCAGTCTCATCGTGCTGGCCACCGAGACGGCCATGCGGCGCAGCGAACTCGTGGGGCTGCGCTGGAAAGACATCGACCCGGTGAAGCGCGTGGCTCACCTGGGCGATACAAAGAATGGATACGCCCGCGACGTTCCGTTGTCCACCCGTGCGATTGAGACCCTGAAAGCGAAGCCGCGCCGACTGGATGGGCGCGTGTTTGGGTTGCGACCCGATGCCGTCACGCTGGCGTTTCGCCGCGCTGTCGCGCGTGCGCGGAGGCGGTATGAGGACGATTGCAAGGAGGCAGGAAGCGAACCGGACTCAGGTTATCTGACCGACCTGCGCGTTCACGATCTTCGCCACGAGGCTACCAGTCGACTTGCGGAAATCTTTGGGCCGCACGAACTTGCGAAGATCACCGGACATCGCGACATGCGCATGCTGCTGCGGTACTACCACCCGCGTGCCGAAGACCTCGCCAAACGTTTGGCTTAGCGCCCATTCGCGCGTGTACCAATTATGGTACACTGCTGCTCGTGACGGATCACCCGCCAATGATTCTGGAAGTCCGGTTCTATGCTACGAGCAATGGCGTCGAACCGGTACGCGATTGGCTTCGCGGGCTTGTACCGGAGTCCCGGAAGATCATCGGCGATGACATCAAGACAGTTCAGTTCGGTTGGCCGCTCGGCATGCCCTTGGTCCGGAACATGAGCGGTGGACTGTGGGAGGTCCGCAGCAACCTGCCGAGCGGCATTGCACGGGTACTGTTCATGACGCACGGCCCACGGATGGTGCTCCTGCACGGTTTTGTGAAGAAAACGCGGGGTACGCCGAACCAGGACTTGGCGTTGGCCCGCACGCGAATGAAAGAGGTGCAACGTGGCTAGGAACACTCACATCGGCAGCAACTTCGATGACTTCCTGCTCGAAGACGGGCAACTCGCGGAAGCGACCGCAGTGGCGATCAAGCGCGTGGTCGCTTGGCAGTTCAAACAGGCCATGAAGGTCGGCGGTGTCACCAAAACCGACATGGCTAAGAAGATGCAGACAAGCCGGGCGGCGCTGGATCGTCTGCTGGACAAGGACGACACCGGCCTGACGCTGGAAACGCTCAGCAATGGAGCGCGCGCGCTTGGCTATCGAGTGAAGATTGAGCTTGTCGGCGACAGCGCGAGATAGGAATTCTGCCCAACGTTGCAGAACGTTGCTACAACGCTCCGGAACTTGCCTTATACGTTGATTCAACGTGGCAAAGCTATGCAATAGATTGAAACAAAAGGAGTTTTGTTTGACTAGCCACTTGAATTAGGCTACGATCCATTACGTATGGCACAGCACTCAACAATCAGGCGCCACCGTTCCCACCACGCACGCGAGCTCGCGTCACGCTGGCTTTGGGGTCGTCGCGCGCTGTTCGCGTTGCCCTCGCTGTTCCAACGGCGGGTACTGCGGAACATGGTTAGATGGACGGTGGGAATTGGGGTCGCGTACATCGTCGCTCTCGGGCTGACCGGGGCAGACGCTGGCGAGATCGCTTCGTTTGCACTTTTGTATGCGATCTTTGCGGGTATGGGGGTGGACGCAACGTTCGCACGCATGCGTCGCCGGAAGTCGCTGGTCGCGGTATTGCGCGACATTCTCGTCACACCGCCCAAAGGGCTCGTTGCTGATCGCTCTGTCCATACGGCCGCGCTGCTAATGACAGCTGCGGCATCTGTATCGCGTGAAGTCGCACATAGGCGTTGCAGTCTCGTAGACGCTGTTGTTGGCAAGCGCCTGCACGGGTTGGCACATCTAGCCCTATCCAATCGTCTCTCGACCGCTGCCGCGGGTGTGCTTTCCAGCACGAACCTGCGCGCGACCCAATACACACGAATCTGATCGGTTAATCAGAATCCAGAAATCACAGAGGCCGCGACGCGTAAGCTCGCGGCCTTTTCGCATGCGGCGGTGTAAGCCACCCGCGGCCAAGGCCACCAAGAGCCAAAGTGTCGCGATCCACGCATGCAAGACAAAAACAAGCACGATAGGCAGAATCAAGACCATCGATTGACACTGGCGCCCCTCGCCGCGATTGCCATCGAGATGTTCGGTGGTGTGGCGATGCTACCGACGCCTGCGGCGTTGAAACTGGCGGGTTGGCCGGGCACATCGGACGAAGCAATTTGTCTGGCCAGGCGCGAGCAACGGCTGCCAGTCGTAGAGCTCAAATGCGGCAGTCGATTTTACGTGACGGCCGGCGCTTTCGCCGAAGCGTTTTTGACGGGTACGCCTGATCCGACGCCGCCCGGCGGAGCTGCATCGGCGCCGCCCGCGCGTCGTGGCCGCGGACGCCCGCACAAGTACATGCTGCCCAGCGAGGACGCAGCATGACCGCCCGGTACGTTCGCGCACCGTGCTTGAATCAGCACGTCCTGATCACGCCGATCACGACCGTGCGCGATGCTCGCTTGAGCTATCGCGCACGTGGAGTGCTGGCGCGGCTCCTCAGTAACGCTGACGGCTTTTACATGACGGCTGAAGACTTGGCGGCGCAAGGGCGCGAGGGCCGGGATGCCATACGCGCGGCGATCAAAGAGCTTCGGGCTGCGGGGTACCTGGTGGCCCGTTGCATCATTGATGCGCGAGGCCAGTTCATTGGCACGGACGTTTACGTCTACGACATGCCGGTCACCAACAGGGGCGATGACCGTGGGCCTGAAAATCCGTCGGCGGGTTTTCCGCCAGCGCAAATGCCGCGCCTGAAAAGCAGTGGAAACATCATTGAAGAGAAAAGCAGCAGCATGCAATGCGCCGGTACGGACGCGCCGAAAATTGCTGCTGCCATCGTCAGGAAGACCCGTCACCAGCGCGCGTCCGGGATTGTTTGGTACGAGCCCGACGACACCTTGGCCGAAGTAGATCGCATTGAGGAGACCTACTCGCAGGCGGAAATAGACGCAGCCATTGCCAGGGTGCCTGCGTCCAAGGAGCCGGTTCCCGGTGTCGTCGAGCGGTTGATCACAACAAGGCGTCGGAACACTGCTGCTGAGGCCGAACGTGCACGTGAGGTAGCAGAGCGACACCACCACGCAACTGCGCCGTGCGAGGATCCCGAGACAGCACGGCGCAAGGCTATGCAACAGATGGCCGAGTATGGCGCGGTGTGACCTGCTCCCCGCCAGCCGTACCAGCCGATAGTAGGTAAAGTCCGTTCAACAAGCGAGGACGGACATGCGCAAGAGCAGATTCACGACTGAGCAGATCATCGGATTCATCAAACAGGTCGAGGCGGGGATGGCGGTGG
>DASSNC010000112.1:0-7127 GCA_035688305.1 Rhodanobacteraceae bacterium | reverse complement strand
TGACAGCCACATGTCGATGCGCGCGCGGAACACTTCCTCGCCGGCATCGTTGCGCACGCTGACGCGCACCGGCCACGCGTGGCCGGCGGTCGCGGATTCCGGCAAAGCCTCCGGCGTCGCGACGGCATGCATCGTGCCGCGCGCCTTGGCGAGGTACTCCACCTGCATGCCTTTCGGAATCCAGCGCAGCGTGGCCGGCAACGAGACGTCGGTCATCAACCCGCCGGCGAGCTCGGCGACGTTGCACAAGGCGATCGCGTGCACGGTTCCGATGTGGTTGTGCACGCGGCGGCGGTCGCGGATTTCAATTTCACAGCGCCCGGGTTCCAGCACCACGAAGCGCGGTGCGACGGTGGCAAAGTACGGCGCCTTGAAGCAGATCAGGCGCGCGTACAACCAGCGGCCTCCGGGCCATCCGGCCAACCGCCGATACAGCGCCAGTGCCTGGCTCACCACGCCACCTGCGGCTCACCGTGCGGCATACGCCCGGCTACGCGACGTGCAGCGAGCGCTTGGAATCGGCGCCGGCATGGATCACCGCGGCCCGCAGTTCTTCCGGATCGAAATCATCCACGTTGATGAACTCGGCCGTGATGCGGCGCAGTCGCTCCAGTTGCCTGTGTTCGGTTTCGCTGATCGCGCCCTCGCGCGCGGCTTCCGCCAGCTGCTCGAAATAATCGTGCGACTGGATGGTGCTGGCCTTCAGCGCCTTGAGGAATTTGCGCTCGACCGGCTCGGCCGCAATCACCTCGGGCAGCAACGCATGCATGCGGCCGACCGGATTGTTGGCGTTCGGCGTCAGGTACATGCCCTTCACCATCGCATCGCGCGCGGCGTTGGGCGCCGTGATGAGTGCGGCCACGCGCCGGCCAAGCCGATCCGACGGTGGCACTTCGCGGCGTCCGAACGGGAACACTAGGGTGTGCACCACCCACGCCACCGGGCGCACCGGGAAGTTGCGGATCACGCCGTCCAGCGCCATCTGGATCCGCCACATGGAATCATGGAAGGCCCACGCCAGCAGCGGGCGCTCGATCTCCGGCCGACCTTCGTCTTCGTAGCGCTTCAACATCGCCGAGGCGATGTAGAGATACGACAGCACGTCGCCGAGCCGCGCGGAAATCTTTTCCTTGAACTTGAGTTTGCCGCCCAGCACGCCCATCGCGGTGTCGGACAGCAACGCGAGACACGCCGAGTAGCGATTGAGCTTGCGGTAATAGCGACGGGTGTAGGCATCGCCGGGCGCCTTGCCGAATTTGGCGAAGGTGATGCCGAGCCAGAAAGAACGCACCGCGTTGGAAATGCCGAAGCCCATGTGTCCGAACAGCGCCTCGTCGAGCGCGCGCAGCGCCTTCCTGCGATCGGGCTCCTGCACCGCGTGCATTTCCTTCAGGATCCACGGATGGCAGCGGATCGCACCCTGCCCGAAGATCATCAGGCTGCGGGTCATGATGTTGGCGCCCTCCACCGTGATCGGGATCGGCGCACCCTGCCACATGCGGCCAAGGTAGTTGGATGGCCCGAGCTGGATGCCCTTGCCGCCATGCACGTCCATCGCATCCTTGATGACCTCGCGGCCGAGATCCGTGGTGTGGCATTTGGAGATGGCCGAGGCAACCGCCGGCTTCTCGCCGCGATCGACCGCCGCCGCCGATGCGCGCGAGAGCGCTATGGTCGCGTAGGCATACCCACCGATCCGTGCCAGCGCTTCCTCGACACCTTCGAAGCGCGCCACGGCAAGTCCGAACTGTTTGCGGATGCGCGCGTAAGCGCCGGTCGCCGCGACCGCAAGCCGCACGAAGCCGGTGGCATTCGAGGGCAGCGAAATGCCGCGTCCGACCGACAGGCACTCGACCAGCATGCGCCAACCATGACCGGCCATGTGCGGGCCACCGATCAGGGTGTCGATCGGCACGAACACGTCCTTGCCGTGCAGCGGCCCGTTCTGGAAGGGAATGTTGAGCGGGAAGTGGCGACGGCCGATGGACAGGCCTTGCGTCTCGCGCGGAATCAGCGCCAGCGTGATGCCGAGTTCTTCCTTGTCGCCGAGCAGGTGCTCGGGATCGAACATCTGGAAGGCGAGACCGACCAGCGTCGCGACCGGCGCCAGCGTGATGTAGCGCTTGTCGAAGGTGAGCCGGATGCCCAGGGTTTCCTTGCCATCGACAGTCTGCTTGCAGACGATGCCGTAGTCCGGAATCGACGTGGCATCGGAGCCGGCATACGGACCGGTCAGCGCGAAACACGGCACTTCGCGGCCATCGGCCAGGCGCGGCAGGTAGTAATTCTTTTGCGCATCGCTGCCGTACTGCAACAGCAGCTCGGCCGGGCCCAGCGAGTTCGGCACCGCAACCAGGGATGACAGCGTCGCTGAAATGCTCGAAAGTTTTTGCAGCACCGCCGAATGCGCGAACGCGGAAAACTCCAATCCGCCGTAGCGCTTGGGAATGATCATCGCGAAGAAGCCGCGGCGCTTGATGTAGTCCCAGATCTCCGGCGGCAGATCGGCGAGCTCGTGGGTGATCTGCCAGTCGTCGACCATCTTGCAGAGCTCTTCGCACGGGCCGTCGAGGAAGGCCTGCTCTTCTGCGGACAGTTGCGGCCTGGGCTCGCTCAGCAGCTGCGACCAGTCCGGCTTGCCCGCAAACAATTCGCCTTCGAAACCGACCGTGCCGGCGTCCAGTGCGACCTGTTCGGTCTCGGAAATCTTCGGCAATACGCGTTTGAACAGTTTCAGCATCGGCGCAGCAAACAACATCCGGCGCAGCGGCTTCACGTTCAACGGGATCGCAACCAGCACCACGAAGATGCCCAGCATCACCCACATCGGGTTCAGCGCGTGCAGGCCGAAGCCGACGGCGAGGATCGCGGCGATGGTCAACAGTGTCCACAGCCACAGGCGCGTGCGGAAGTACGCACATGCAAAGCCGATGATGGCGACGCAGATCAGGGTGATGACGATGCTCATGGTGATTGCCTCTCCGGGTAGGGTTCCCGCCATCCGCCTTCGACGCTTTCGCCCGCAAGCGGGCGAACGGAGGTTGCGAGTGTGAGTGTACGCAGGAATGGTGCGATGGCGGCGGTGAAAGCGGCGTTGTCGTCGCCCGCGAGCGTGTGGCCCGCGTGCGGCACTTCGACATGCTCCGCGTGCGGCACCACCTGCAGGAATTCGGTGACAGTGGCGTCGGACACGATGTCGCTGCGTCCGCCCGATACCAGCAGCACCGGCACGTCGATGTTGCCGGCGGCCGCGAGCAGCCGCTGCTGGTGGCGCTCGCCCTCATGCGCAATTGAATCCAGCATCGCCGGATCCCAATGCCAGCGCAGGCGCTCGTCGCCACCGCGGTGCAACAGTTGCGCGAGCTCGTAGCGATCCTTGCGGCGGCGCCGCTGCGGCAGGTAGGCCGCGACCGCGGTTGCGGCGTCATCGAGCGATGCAAAACCATCGGGGTGCGCGCGCATGAAGTCGAGCATGCGTTCCACGCCAGCGTTTTCCCAGCGCGGGGTGATGTCCACCAGCACCAGCGCGCGAAACGGATCCGGCCGGATTTCGCCCGCCGCAGCCATGCCGAGCAAGCCGCCCATCGATGCGCCGATCAGAACCGGCGGCTGCCCGAGCGAATGCGCGACCAGCAACAGATCGTCGATGAACTGTTCAAGCTCGTAATGGCCATCAGCCGGACGCCCGCTGTCGCCGTGACCGCGCGCATCGAACGTGACCGTGCGCCAGCCTTCCGCAGCCAGTACTTCCGCACTGCGCGTCCAGGCGTGGCGGCTCTGGCCGAAGCCATGCGCGAACAGCAACGCCGGCGCGTCGGCGGGACCGCGCGTTTCCACCGCAAGCGCAACGCCGTCACGGGCACAGACCGATTCAAGTTGGCCAGCGGTACGAATAGTCGAATATTCTTCCATACGCCGAAGTATGGATTTGTGCGCAAGCCCTGTCAATACGCTAAAGTACGGACGTGTCTCCCGAATCAGCCACCACGCCCAGTCTGATCCCCCGCCGGGCCCAACGCCACGCGCGGTTGACCGCAGCGGACTGGGAACGCGGCGCACTGGAGATGGTGGCCGAGGAAGGCATCGCCGCCCTCGCGGTCGAGGCGCTGGCCCGGCGTCTTGGCGTCACCAAGGGCAGCTTCTACTGGCACTTCAAGAATCGCGAAGCCCTGTTGCAGGCATCCCTGGCGCGCTGGGAGGCCGAGGACGAACGCGAGCTGCAGAACCACCTCGGCGCCATCCACGACGATCCACGCGAACGCCTTGGCGCGTTGTTCCGTTGGGTGTCCGGCGAGATCCAGCCCCATCGCGTCTACGCGGCCCTGCTGCAGGCGCTGGAGCACCCGCTGGTCAAGCCGGTGATGACGCGGGTATCGCAGCGCCGCATGGATCTGCTGGGACTGGCTTTCAGGCAAGCCGGGCTCGGCCACGAAGTGGCCCAGCATCGCGCTCGCCTGACTTATGCAGCGTACGTCGGATTCCTGCAGTTGAACCTCACGCTGGAAGTGCCGCACCTCTCGCACGAACAGTACGAAGCCTACGTCGAGCACCTGATCGCCACGCTGGTGCCTGGAGACGGCGCGAAATAGTTCGCAGGCGCGCGCGGCAGCAGGCGACCCGGTGCGGTCACGCTCCGCGGTTGGATTCCCCCAGTCCAATGCTGCGGGCGCACAATTTCCAGCCCCCTGTTGCCTTGCAAAGCCCGCAGGGCGGGACTACCGTCTCCCCTCCGCATTCCCGAAGGCGCGCTTCCGCCAGATGACCGCCACCCCGGCCCCGCATGGGTCGACGGGCAGAACCGGCCACAAGAGCTGGTCACCCGCCGCCACGGCCACATTCACCGTTGCATATAACTGGAAATCCCCGCTGGAGTAACTGTTGATGCCAAGCAAACTCGATGCACTGAACCGATGGGTCGACGATGTTGCCAAACGCACGCGCCCCGAGCATGTCCACTGGTGTGACGGCTCCGAGGCCGAATACGACAAGCTGGTCGCCGGGATGCTCGAAAGTGGCGACCTGGTCGAGCTGAACCAGCAAACCCATCCGCGCTGCTACCTGCACCGTTCCGATCCCAGGGACGTCGCGCGCGTCGAGAAGCTCACCGTCATCTGTACCCGCAACAAGGACGAAGCCGGCCCCAACAACAACTGGATGGATCCGGCGTCGGCACACGCCAAGATCGACGCGCTGTTCGAAGGCTGCATGGCCGGCCGCACCATGTACGTGATTCCCTATTGCATGGGCCCGATCGGGTCACCGCTGTCGCGCTGCGGCGTCGAGATCACCGATTCGCCCTACGTCGTTGCCAACATGCGCATCATGACCCGCATGGGCACCGCCGCGCTGGAACGCATCGAGCGCGAGGGAACCTTCATCAAGGCGCTGCATTCGATCGGCGAACTCGACCCCGAGCGCCGCTGGATCATGCACTTCCCTGAAGAACTCTCGATCAAGTCCTTCGGCTCCGGCTACGGCGGCAACGCCCTGCTCGGCAAGAAGTGCCACGCGTTGCGCATCGGCTCGTACCAGGCCCGCACCGAAGGCTGGCTGGCCGAGCACATGCTGATCGTCGGCATCGAGAACCCGAAGCACGAAATCCGCTACGTCGCGGCGGCCTTCCCGTCCGCCTGCGGCAAGACCAATCTCTCGATGCTGATCCCGCCCGAGGGCTACCAGCGCGATGGCTGGAAAGTCTGGACGGTCGGCGACGACATCTGCTGGATGCACCCCGGCAAGGACGGGCGCCTGTACGCGATCAATCCCGAAGCCGGCTATTTCGGCGTCGCGCCGGGCACGTCGAAAAAGACCAATCCGAATGCGCTGGCGATGCTGCAACACGACACCATCTTCACCAACGTCGCGGTCACCGCCGACAACCAGCCGTGGTGGGAAGGCCTGGACGATCGCAAGCCGGTGAAGGATTGGCAGGGCCGCGACTATGACCCGGCCAACGGCCCGGCGGCGCATCCCAACTCGCGATTCACCGTGCGCGCCAACCAATGCCCAAGCTGGTCGCCGGAAGCCGAGAATATCCAGGGCGTGCCGATCGACGCGATCGTGTTCGGTGGCCGCCGCGGCTCGGTTGTGCCGCTGGTATTCGAAGCCCGCGACTGGACCCATGGCGTGCTAGTCGGCGCCTCCATGGCTTCCGAAACCACCGCCGCCGCAACCGACGTCGGCGTGCCGATCCGCCGCGATCCGATGGCGATGAAACCGTTTTGCGGCTACAACTATGGCGACTACTTCGCGCACTGGCTGTCGTTCGACCAGCCCGGCGCCAGGTTGCCGAAGGTGTACCACGTCAACTGGTTCCGCAAGGGTGCCGACGGCAAGTTCCTGTGGCCAGGCTTCGGCGACAACATGCGCGTGCTCGAATGGATGTTGAAGCGCGTCACCGGCGAAGCCGGGGCCATCGAAACGCCGATCGGCAACCTGCCGGGCACGGACGATCTGAACCTCGACGGCCTGCACCTTGCCGACAGCGCGCTCGATGAACTGTTTCGTATCGACAACGCCGAATGGCGCACCGAGCAAGCCGCAGTCGGCGAATACCTCGCGGGCTACGGATCGCACCTGCCGGGTGCCTTGCGCGCCGAACACCAGCGCGTGGCCGATGCACTGGACGCCGAGGCCGGCGCGTCGGCAACGCCGAGACGCGCGGCGGCGGCATCCTGACTCGCTGCATGCTCAGCCCTCGCGTTGGGCTTCCCCGGCAAGAACACCGGGTCAGCCCAACCTACGTGTTTTGATCGTCCTTCCCCCGCTCGCGGAGGAAGGTCGCCGCAGGCCGGATGGGACAACCTTCGCGCCGTTGCGTAGCTTAAGTTGTTGCGTAGCTTAAGTTGAGTTGCGTAGGTTGGGTTGACCCCGGACTTGGTCCGGGGGAAGCCCAACAGCGCCACTCGCAGGTGTTGGGCTTCCCCGGCAAGAACACCGGGTCAGCCCAACCTACGTGCTCGCCAGTGCGGGACGCTCATGCACGATTCCGCTCGCCTTGGGCGGCGAGCGGGTTACTTTCTGTTTTGGCAGAAAGTAACCAAAGACCATTGCGCCTGTGGCGGTGGTCGAACGAACGTCGTGTTCGTTCGACTGCCCTTGCCGCTAGCCGAGTGCGCGCCGGCGCG
>DASSNC010000104.1:0-2941 GCA_035688305.1 Rhodanobacteraceae bacterium | reverse complement strand
GGTGGCGATCGCCACCGCAAGCATCTTAATGCGCACGTATGCAACTCCTGTCGTTGGAAGGAACTCCCGCATGTCGTTTGTCCGCGGGATTGCCGGGCATGTTCGCCCACGTTCGTTGCAGAGCTGTTCCTGGCATGTGACAGGCGCATGACACCGAATCGGGGCATTGCGGGCTTGACCTGGATCACCGGGGTGTCATCCAACTGAAATATTTTTCTCATCGATCGGCAACACGGGTCGGTTGAAATTGGCGTCATCAAACCGACGCCAGGAGACTCGCGTGACCCCGAACAACATGCTTCGCCTGCTCGCACTTGCCGCCTCCCTTGCGCTCGGCATCGGCGCGGCGCACGCCACCGACATCACCGGCGCTGGTTCCAGTTTCGTGTATCCGGTGATGTCGAAGTGGTCGGCGGCCTACGCCGAGAAAACCGGCAACCGCGTGAACTACCAGTCGATCGGTTCGGGCGGCGGCATCGCCCAGATCAAGGCCGGCACGGTCGACTTCGGCGCCAGCGACATGCCGCTGGACGAAGCCACGCTCGCCAAGTTCGGCCTGGGCCAGTTCCCCGACGTGATCGGCGGCATCGTGCCGGCGTACAACATCGCGGCCATCGCGCCCGGCAAGCTGGTGCTCGACGGCCCGGTGCTGGCGAAGATCTTCCTCGGCCAGATCACCAACTGGTCCGATCCCGCGATCGCGGCACTGAACCCCGACATCGCGTTGCCGATCGCGAAGATCACCGTGGTGCATCGCTCGGACGGTTCTGGCACGACGTTCAACTTTTCCAACTACCTGTCGAAGGTCAGCCCCGCATGGAAGTCCAAGGTGGGCGAGGGCACCGCGGTGAACTGGCCGACCGGCATCGGCGGCAAGGGCAACGAGGGCGTGTCGGCCTACGTCAGGCAGATTCCGAATTCGATCGGTTACGTCGAATATGCCTACGCCGTGCAGAACAAGCTGGGCTACGCGCGCATGAAGAACGCCGCCGGCAAGGTCGTCAGCCCCGACACCGCGAGCTTCCAGGCCGCCGCCGCGACCGCCGACTGGTCGAATGCGAAGAATTTCAATCTGCTGATGACCAACGCGCCGGGCGCCGACGCGTGGCCGATCACCGCGACCTCGTGGGTAATCATGTACAAGCAGCCGAAGAACGCCGCCAACTCGAAGGTGGCCTTCGACTTCTTCCGCTACGCCTACCGCGACGGCAAGTCGGCGGCGACGGCGCTGGATTACGTGCCGCTTCCGGCCGGACTCGTGAGCCAGATCGAAGGCTATTGGAAGGCCGAGTTCAAGCAGTGACTCGCGCTTTAGCCCCTCTCCCTCCGGGAGAGGGGTTGGGGTGAGGGTACGGGGATTCCGCTATGCCTCGCTTCGCCCGAACCCTCATCCGGCCCTTCGGGCCACCTTCTCCCGGAGGGAGAAGGGAAAGGTCACGCTTTCGCGAAAAGTCATGTCATCGAATCCCGCCATCACAGTAATCAGCAACGCAGAGCGCCGCAGCCGCGCCGACGCGCGCCACGATGCGTGGTTCCGCCGGCTGCTGAAGGCCTGCGCGCTGCTGGTGCTGGTGGCGTTGCTGGGCGCCGCGCTGTCCACGCTGTGGGGCGGACGCGAGGTGCTGTTCGGGCAGGGGTTGCACTTCCTGACCAGCGCCGAATGGAATCCGGTTACCGACACCTACGGTGCGTGGGCGCCCATCTTCGGTACGCTGGTGACCTCGGCGATCGCGCTCGTCCTTGCGGTGCCGTTGAGTTTCGGCATCGCGCTGTTCCTGACCGAAATCGCGCCGACCTGGCTGCGCGGACCGTTCGCCACCGCCATCGAACTCCTGGCCAGCATCCCGTCGATCATCTACGGCATGTGGGGGCTGTTCGTGTTCGTGCCGTTCATGGCGCGCATCGAGCCCGCACTGTCCGCCACGCTGGGCCGTATCCCGTTGCTCGGCAGGTTGTTCCAAGGGCCGCCGATCGGGCTGGGCCTGCTCACTGCGGGCATCGTCCTCGCGGTGATGATCCTGCCGTTCATTTCCTCGGTGATGCGCGAGGTATTCCAGACAGTGCCGAACCGGCTCAAGGAATCGTCGTATGCGCTCGGGTCCACCACGTGGGAGGTGGTGTGGGACATCGTGCTGCCGTACACGCGCTCGGCGGTGATCGGCGGCATTTTCCTGGGGCTGGGACGTGCGCTGGGCGAGACGATGGCGGTGACCTTCGTGCTCGGCAACGCGTCCAACATCACGTCTTCGCTGCTGATGCCAGGCACCTCGATTTCCTCTTCGATCGCCAACGAATTCAACGAGGCGGTCGGCACGCACCGTTCGGCGCTGATCGCGCTGGGCTTCCTGCTGTTCGTCGTCACCTTCGTGGTGCTGCTGATTTCGCGCCTGATGCTGCGGCGACTCGCGCGACGGGAGGGCGCATGATGGGCATCGACATCTACATGCGCCGGCGTGCGGTCAACGTGGTGGCCATGTTGCTGAGTGGCCTTGCCGCCGCGGTGGGACTGGCTTTCCTCATCTGGATCCTGTGGACCACCGTGAAGAATGGCATCGCTGCCATCGACCTCAAGCTGTTCACGAAGATCACCGCCTATGGCGCCGATGGCGGCCTCGCGAACGCCATCGTCGGCAGCCTGGTGATGGATCTGATCGCGCTCGCGATCTGCGCGCCGATCGGTGTGCTGGCCGGCACCTTCCTTGCCGAGTATGCGAACCGCACCAGGCTGGGTGCCACGATCCGCTTCCTGAACGACATCCTGCTGTCGGCGCCATCGATCGTGCTGGGCCTGTTCGTGTATGTGATCGTGGTGCTGCCGATGTCGAACCTGACGCACGGCGTGGTGTCGTTCTCCGGCCTTGCCGGCGCCATCGCACTGGCGCTGATCGGCTTGCCCGTGATCGTGCGCACCACCGACGAGATGCTGCAATTGGTGCCGGGC
>DASSNC010000103.1:0-7744 GCA_035688305.1 Rhodanobacteraceae bacterium | reverse complement strand
GAGGACGTGCCGGCGCTGGCGCCGGTGCTGAACGAATTGCGCACGCAGTCGCAACGGATGCGCCAGATCGTCGAAGACCTGCTGGAACTGTCGCGCCTCGAGATGCAGCAGCACGCGCCCGAAGAGCGGGTGGAAATGGCGACGCTGCTGGAATCGCTGCAGCGCGAGGCGGAAGCGTTGAGCCATGGCAAGCACCGCGTCGCGATCGTGGACGAAGGCCATGTCGATCTGCAGGGCTCGCCGAAGGACCTGCACAGCGCGTTCTCGAACCTCGTCAGCAACGCGGTGCGCTACACGCCCGATGGCGGCAGCATCACGATCCGCTGGCGGCGCACGCCGGCCGGTGCCGAATATTCGGTCACCGACACCGGCTACGGCATTCCCGCCGACCACCTGTCGCGGTTGACCGAACGCTTCTACCGCGTCTCGTCCAGCCGCTCGCGCGCGACCGGCGGCACGGGACTCGGACTTTCGATCGTCAAGCACGTGCTGAACCTGCACGACGCGCAACTTCGGATCGAAAGCGAGCCGGGCAAAGGCTCGACGTTCACGTGCGTGTTCGACAACGCACGACTGCTGGATTGCGACCAGGGCGACTGATTTGATCGCTAGCTGAAGGATTCAGGAAGTGGGCGCAGCGGGATAGATAACGGCGGGTTTGTCCTTCGCGTACTTTTTCAGCAACGCCTGGAACGCGGCAGTCTTGCGGATCGGGTCCCATGCGGGGTCGAGCCACAGCAGCACTGGTGAGTAATTGAATCCGATGCCGGGACTGCCCAGCGCGCGGGCCAGCAGCGGAACCGCAAGATTCCCGCGGTCGGCGCTAGCGTAGAGACCGGCATTCCATTCCATTTCCTGCGGGCCGTACGACTGATCGTGCGTCGCATCGACGAGTGCCTGCGACTTGGCGATGGCGGCCAGCGCCTCGCGGGTCTGGCCGACGCCCACCTCGGCGTCGGCAATATTGCCCCACACAAGAGCTTCGTTGATCTTTACGCCGCCTGCGGCAGCCATCTGCGCACGTGCCTCGGGCAAAGCCCGTTCGTACAGCGTGCGTGCGCGCGCCGCGTCGCCCAGCAGCCAGTACAGGTTGGCCTGCTGCAGCGCCTTGGGGCTGGTGGTGTAGTTGAAATTGTCGGGGGTATCGGGAATGCCATCCAGCAGCGTCAGCGCCGCGTGATACTTGCGCTGCAAGGTCAGCAAGGCCACCTGTTGTTGACGCAACTGCGAGTCGTCGCCTGCGGCCGCCGCCAGCGCGGCAGGGACGTCTCCGTTGGCGAGCAACAAGGTCTGGGACAGGAGATATTTCGCGCGCACATTGGCCGGGTCCAATGCCAGCGCGTGGTGGAATGCTGCCTCTGCCTCGGTGTAGCGGCTGGTCATCATGTAGGTCGAGCCCAGCTCAAAGGCGAGGCTGGTATTGCGCGGATCGAGCGCCAGCGACTGCTTGAACGAGTCGACCGATGCGTCGAAGTTTCCCTGCCGGCGTTGCACGTAACCTTGCGCGGCCAGCGCATCGGTATCGTTGGGGCGCAGCTTCAGCACCGCCGAGAACGCACGGAGCGCCGCGGCGTAATCGCCCTTGCCGTAGTAGTCGCAGTATCCGAGCGCAAGCTGCGCTTCCGGCAGGCCGGGCGCCAGTTTCAGTGCCTGTCCGGCCTGCGTGCGCGCATCGGCGTTGAGCTGCGCCACGTCTTCGCCTCCGCCGCCGAACCAGGCAAGTTCACTTTCGACATAGGAAAGCCGCGCCCGTGCCAGCGCGAAGTCCGGCGCCAGCCCCACTGCTTGCCGGTACAGCGGCAGCGCCTGCTTCCATTGTGCGGTGTCGGAATTGATATGGCCGCGATCAGCGAAATATTCAGCACGCAGATAGAGATCGTTGGCATCATGGTTGCCGCTGAGGTTGGTGGCGAGCTGGGCCGCCGCCTGCGGCGACAGCTTGGCGTTCAGCGCCGTCGCGACTTTCGTCGCCACCTCGCCTTCGACGCCGAACACGTTGTCCAGCGTGCGCTGATAACTCTGCGCCCAGATATGCGCGTCGGTTTTCGCGTCGATCAACTGCACGTTCACAAGCACCTCATTGCCGGCCTTCTGCACGCTGCCCTCCAGTAAGGTTGCCACGCCGAGTTGCTGGCCGACCTGCGCGAGGTTTTGCGGATGGCTGCCGTAGCCTTGGGTCGAGGTGCGCGCGATCACCTTCAGATCCCCGATGTCCGCCAGCTTGGTCAGGATCAAATCCTGCATGCCGTCCACAAAAACCCGTTGGCCTTATCGTTCGACAGGTTCGCGAACGGCAACACGGCGATGGACTTGGCGGGAATGGCGGCGGCCACCTGCGCGGGCGTGCCATGCCTGACGAAGTAACCCGAGGCCAGCAGCACGATCGCGACCGCCATTACGCCGATGATTGCGAAATCCAGGTTGCGAGCGTTGGCATGCCGCTGCGGCGCATCGACGGTGACTTCGCTTTCGCGCTTGAAGCCTTTCGGCGTGAATTCGTAGAACCACGCGAACGCGATCCAGAACGGAAAACCGACCACGCAGGCGATCACGACTCCACGCATAGCCCAATCGGGCGCATGGAACAGCGGACCGAGTTGTGCGATGCCCTGCGCCAACGCCCAGGTCGCACCGGCGTACAACACGGCCGCGCGCCACACGTTGCGGCGCTTCAGTTCGGCAAGAAAACCGCGGCGTTCGGCCACTTCGAAAAGGATTCCCCGCCGGCGACAGGCCGGCCTCCGCCGCGGCAAGTGTACGCAATCGTGCCGCCACATGCAGGTGGACGCCGGGCGAGAGTCTGCTCGGAGCCGGTTCCTGATCTGGACCCAAGCATCCGCCATACATGATGATTCAGCCGGGAGCGGGTGATACCCGGATTCGCCTGTTGCTACAATCGCGCCATCTGATGGAGCGAAAGCATGTCCGAACTTGCACAAAACATACTTCGCGAGGCACTTCGTCTGCCGCCCAATGATCGCGCCGCGCTGGTCGAGCAGCTTTCCGCCAGCCTCGACAAGCCCGACCCATTGGTGGACGCGTTGTGGCTCAAGGAAGCCGAAAGTCGCATGGCGGCCTACCGTGCCGGCGAACTGGATGCCGTTGACGCTGAAACGGTATTCGCCGACCTGGGCGGCCACGCTTGAAGATCAGATTCCTGCGCCCCGCGCGCCGGGAACTGGCGGACGCAGTCCGTTACTACAACGTCGAGCAGGCAGGGCTGGGCGATGCGTTCCGAAACGAAGCCTGGGCCACACTGCAGCGCATTCGGGAATTTCCGCTTGCGTGGCAGGTGCTGGGCGATGCCATGCGGCGCTGCCAGATGCAACGGTTTCCCTATGGCGTCATCTATGAGCCTGCTGCCGCAGAAATCATCGTTGTTGCCGTCGCGCACCTGCATCGCGAACCGATGTACTGGCAGGGCCGAGCGTCGCATCTGTAGGAAAACCAAGGCATCGGATCGGCAGTGTCCAAGGGCTTGCGGCGGCACTTTGATTCGATCTCATGAAAAATGACGGCGGGCTTTCGTCCGCTGCCAACGCTGGAGAGCTGCCGGGTTGAATGTGCGGGTCTGGAACCCGGCTCGGCGTACGTTCTTGTGCTGACCGGGATTCTGACGTCCCCGGATCGAGTCCGGGCCAGACTCTGTCAGAACTTGACCTCGCCCCAGGCACCGATTTCGCGGGTGTGGATGTCGATGGTGCTGTCATTGCGCAGGCGTTCGTCCTTGTAGGCGAGCGCGACCTTCACGCCCTTGGTGACGGGGAAGGCGACGCCCGCGTTCCAGTAGGTGTCCTTCAGCGACGGGTCGAGATCCTTGCTGGGCTTGACCTGGTCGTAGCGCGCGAACAACGATGCGCTGGTGAAGTCGTAACTGCCCCACAGCGACCAGCCCGACGCCTTGTCGGTGGCCGGCGTGGTGACGTTCTTCCAGTTGTCGGCCGTGAACCATTCCGCGCCGAGCCGCAATCCGTCGCGGTTCCAGGCCGCCATCGCGTCGTAACGCCGCGCGCTGTGCAGCGCGGGCGAGGATTGGGTGTCCTTGCGGAGATCACCGTCGTAGGCTCCCACCCCGAACATCAGGCCCTTGATCGGCTGCACGCCGGCGCGGCCCTCGAAGTCGACGTGGTTCGAGCGCGACGGATTCTTGTAGCCGGCGCCGTTGATGGCCGACACCTGGTAATTGAACACGCCGTTGTCGCCGAACAGGTGCAGGCCCCAGTCGGCCGAATTGCCGTACTTCATGCGGTCGACCAGCGTGTTCTCGACGAAGCGGTAGCCGTACCAGTCCTCGACGAAGGGAATCCATGCCATGCTCGCGGAGCCGGCGCGCAACGTGGCGAGCGGGGAAAATGCACCCTGCAGATAGGCCTTCTTCACGAACAGGTTCGTCTGGCCATCGTTGCCGACATAGTTGAAATCGGTGGTCAGGTTGGCCGACCAGGTGTCGTTGAACGTGTGGTCCACCGACAGGTAGAACCGCTTGACATCGATGCCGGTGCCTGAAGCATCGGTTTTCTTGCCGTTGCTGGTCTGGTCGATGTTGGTGAAATCGGCGAACATCGTGCCGCCGATCTTGGTGCTGTCGGTCCATTCCGCAGCCGGCTTCGCCTGCGTCTGCTGCAGGGCCTCGATGTTCTGCTGGTTGCTGACGTTGATGCTGGACTGCGCGTCGGCGCGTGCCTGCAACGCTTCGACCTTGGCTTGCAGGGCCGCCAGTTGCGCCTTGAGGTCGGCCAGTTGCTGCGCGTCGGCCGAGGTGGTTTGGGCCATCGCCCCGAAGCTGGAAACCGCCAAGCCAGTAGCGATGGCCACCGCGAGCATCTTGGTACGCACGTGTGCATCTCCTGTCGTGGGAAAGGATCCCATGTGGCGTTTGTCCGCACCGCGGGGATCGCCGGCATGTTCGGCCGCGATCGTTGCGGAGTCGTTCCAGTCGTGTGACAGGCGCATGACACCGAGTTGGGGCCTTGCGGACTTGACCTGGATCACCGGGGTGTCATCCAACTGAAATATTTCCCTCATCGAACGGCAACACGGGTCGGGTGAAATTGGCGTCATCAACCCGACGCCAGGAGACCTGCGTGACGTCGAACAACAAGCTTCGCCTGCTCGCGTTTGCCACGACGCTCGCGCTCGGCATCGGCGCAGCGCACGCCACCGACATCACCGGCGCCGGTTCCAGTTTCGTGTATCCGGTGATGTCGAAGTGGTCGGCGGCCTACGCCGAGAAAACCGGCAACCGCGTGAACTACCAGTCCATCGGTTCGGGCGGCGGCATCGCCCAGATCAAGGCCGGCACGGTCGACTTCGGCGCCAGCGACATGCCTCTGGACGAAGCAACGCTCGCCAAGTTCGGCCTGGGCCAGTTTCCCGACGTGATCGGCGGCATCGTGCCGGCGTACAACATCGCGGCCATCGCGCCCGGCAAGCTGGTGCTCGACGGCCCGGTGCTGGCGAAGATCTTCCTCGGCCAGATCACCAACTGGTCCGACCCCGCGATCGCGGCGCTGAACCCCGACATCGCGCTGCCCGGCGCGAAGATCACCGTGGTGCATCGCTCGGACAGTTCGGGCACCACGTTCAACTTCTCCAACTATCTGTCCAAGGTCAGCCCGGACTGGAAGTCCAAGGTAGGCGAGGGCACCGCGGTGAACTGGCCGACCGGCATCGGCGGCAAGGGCAACGAGGGCGTGTCGGCATACGTCAGGCAGATCCCGAATTCGATCGGTTACGTTGAATACGCCTACGCCGTGCAGAACAAACTGGGCTACGCGCGCATGAAGAACGCCGCCGGCAAGGTCGTCAGCCCCGACACCGCGAGCTTCCAGGCCGCCGCCGCCACCGCCGACTGGTCGCATGCGAAGAATTTCAACCTGCTGATGACCGACGCGCCGGGCGCCGACGCGTGGCCGATCACCGCGACCTCCTGGATGATCATGGTCAAGCAGCCGAAGAATGCCGCCAACTCGAAGGTGGCCTTCGACTTCTTCCGCTACGCCTACGGCGACGGCAAGTCGGCGGCGACGGCACTGGATTACGTGCCGCTTCCGGCCGGCTTGGTGAACCAGATCGAAGGCTACTGGAAGGCCGAGTTCAAGCAGTGACTCGCGCTTTAGCCCCTCTCCCTCCGGAGAGGGGTTGGGGTGAGGGTACGGGGATTCCGCTATGCCTCGCTTCGCCCGAACCTTCATCCGGCCCTGCGGGCCACCTTCTCTCGGAGGGAGAAGGGAAAGGTCACGCTTTCGCGAAAAGTCATGTCATCGAATGTCGCCATCACAGTAATCAGCAACGCAGAGCGCCGCAGCCGCTCCGATGCGCACCACGACGCCTGGTTCCGCCGGCTGCTGAAGGCATGCGCGCTGCTGGTGCTGGCGGCGTTGCTGGGTGCCGCGCTGTCCACGCTGTGGGGCGGCCGCGAAGTGCTGTTCGGGCAGGGGTTGCACTTCCTGACCAGCGCCGAATGGAATCCGGTTACCGACACCTACGGTGCGTGGGCGCCCATCTTCGGTACGCTGGTGACCTCGGCGATCGCGCTCATCCTCGCGGTGCCGTTGAGTTTCGGCATCGCGCTGTTCCTGACCGAAATCGCGCCGACCTGGCTGCGCGGACCATTCGCCACCGCCATCGAACTCCTGGCCAGCATCCCGTCGATCATCTACGGCATGTGGGGCCTGTTCGTGTTCGTGCCGTTCATGGCGCGCATCGAGCCCGGACTGTCCGCCACGCTGGGCCGGATCCCGTTGCTCGGCAGGTTGTTCGAAGGACCGCCGATCGGGCTGGGCCTGCTCACCGCGAGCATCGTTCTCGCCGTGATGATCCTGCCGTTCATTTCATCGGTGATGCGCGCGGTATTCCAGACGGTGCCGAACCGGCTCAAGGAATCGTCGTATGCGCTCGGGTCCACCACGTGGGAGGTGGTGTGGGACATCGTGCTGCCGTACACGCGCTCGGCGGTGATCGGCGGCATTTTCCTCGGGCTGGGCCGCGCACTGGGCGAAACCATGGCAGTCACCTTCGTGCTGGGCAACGCCTACAACATCACGTCCTCGCTGCTGATGCCCGGCACTTCTATTTCATCGAGCATCGCCAACGAGTTCAACGAGGCGGTCGGCACGCACCGCTCGGCGCTGATCGCGCTGGGCTTCCTGCTGTTCGTGGTCACCTTCGTGGTGCTGCTGATTTCGCGCCTGATGCTGCGACGGCTGGCGCGACGGGAGGGCGCATGATGGCCATCGACATCTACATGCGCCGGCGTGCGGTCAACGTGGTGGCCATGTTGCTGAGCGGCCTCGCCGCCGCGGTCGGCCTGGTGTTCCTGATCTGGATCCTGTGGATAACGGTGAAGAACGGCATCGCTGCCATCGACCTCAAGCTGTTCACGAAGATCACCGCCTATGGCGCCGATGGCGGCCTCGCGAACGCCATCGTCGGCAGCCTGGTGATGGATCTGGTCGCGCTCGCGATCTGCGCGCCCATCGGTGTGTTGGCCGGCACCTTTCTTGCCGAGTATGTGAACCGCACCAGGCTGGGTGCCACGATCCGCTTCTTGAACGACATCCTGCTGTCGGCGCCGTCGATCGTGCTCGGCCTGTTCGTGTACGTGATCGTGGTGCTGCCGATGTCGAACCTGACGCACGGCGTGGTGTCGTTCTCCGGCCTTGCCGGCGCCATCGCACTGGCGCTGATCGGCTTGCCCGTGATCGTGCGCACCACCGACGAGATGCTGCAATTGGTGCCGGGC
>DASSNC010000101.1:0-5743 GCA_035688305.1 Rhodanobacteraceae bacterium | reverse complement strand
TCCGCCACCACCCATGCCGCGGCCGTCAACACGCAGGAGGCGGTGAACTCGCCCCATTGCGAAACGGTGATGGTGCCGGCAAATGCCAGCGGCAACCACACGAGCACCGTGAACAGTCCCATCTGCAACGCCGAAAGGATGATCGCGGGCCTCGCCCAGATCCCGAACACGATGGCCAGGCCGGCGACGAGATAAGTGCAGCCGGTGAAATACGCCCAGCCCACGTGCCATGGCAGCCACGCCGGCACCAGCGGCGCCGTGAGATCCAGGTAGAAGAAATGCGAAAGGCCGAAAGCCAGCATCGCCAGGCCGTAGAGCACCCGCGCCGCACGCAGCCCGGCATCGCCGCTGAAGAAGCCCAGGTACCGCCGGTCCCATTGCGAGCCGAGCCGGGCGTAAAGCACCCAGGCGCCCGCGACGATCACCGCGTTGATGCCGTTGCTCTGGTACGACCCTTCGGTGGTCGGCGCGAGCACGATGAAGCGCAGCTTGAACACCAGCATCCAGGCCAGCAGCCAGAAGAACAGCACGCGTGCCGCCGGCAAGCCGGTACGTCGCCACAACAGTCCCGCGCCACACACCATCGAAATCGCGGCGCACAGATAAACCAGCGCCTCGCGGGCGGGCCAGGCCTTCGGCACCGGCTTCCAGATCTGCACGAAGTCGCCCTGGACGAAGCCAAGGACGCCGATGGCGACCATCGTCAGCGCGAACACCACCTGCCCCACGCCCACGATACGCATCGCAGCTCTCCCATGCGTCGGCGCGGGCGAGCGTAGGTGCGCGAGGAGGTCCCGGCAATAGGCCGGATGGGGCAACGGCGCAGCACGTTGAATACGACGGCGAAAAGCATGCTCAGGCGCTCACCGATCTGTTGCAGGTGACCGATTTCCGGAAGCTGCTCGATGCAAGTGGATATCCCGGCAAGGCACCGAAATGCGTGCCGGAGATGCCGGTGAAGTGGCTTGCTGCCGATCCGGGTGAGTGCGAGGATCACTGCTGACTCGATCCGGTCCGACGGGGGACAGAGTGGACGACAACCAAAAGGCGAAATCATCCGCCCGTTTGCGCGCGGACAGGATCAAGCCATTCAGGTGCAAGAACCTGATCGCCGTCATCGAGGATCCGCGCGACATCAAGAACATCGGCACGATAATCAGGAACGTCAACGCCCTCGGCGTCGAGAAGACCTATATCGTCGATCCCCGGCGAGCGCTGCCCGACGACTGGCAGGAAATGCGCGAAAGGAATTCCCTCTCCAGCACCTCTGTGTCCGCGATCAAGTGGAGCTTCGTCAAGCGCTTCGACAGCACCGAACAGTGCATCGAGCACCTGGTCAAGAACCGGTTCGTGTCAATGGTGACCTCGCCCCACGTGAAGGGCAGGAACAACGCCACGCTGGATCAGGTGGACTTCACCATCCACCACAAACTGGCCATCTGGTTCGGGAACGAAGCCCGCGGAATCAGCAACCTGGCAGTCGAGCACAGCGAAATGTGCGTGAGCATCCCGATGTTCGGGATGATCGAGAGCCTGAACCTGGGGACGACCTCCGGGATCGTGCTCTACGAGGTTACCAAGCAGCGCCGCGAGTACCAGCGGATGTACCGCAAGCGAAACAAGCGCGTAAAGATCGAAACCGCTTAGTCAAGGCGCCGCACCAACGGCTCACAGCCCAGCCATGGCTCGGCGACAGCGTTGCCGGACGTCAATGGCGAAGTGACTTGCTGAGGCCTTGGGCGAATGGGAATATCGTCCGCGGAAAAAGGGGGAATTGCCGTGATCAGATTCCGGTGTGTTGCGCTGCCCATGGCCTGCGCATTGATGTTCTCTGTTCACTTGGCGCAGGCCCAAGGCTCGCCTCCAGGTGCCCTTCCCGAGGTACCCAAGAACTCCATTGAGTATGGCAGCGTCGCCGCAGCACTCGATGCCCTTCGTCGGCGCAAGGACGTTCAAATCTCCATGGTGAGAGGCTGGACGATAATCGCCGACCCGAATCATCTAACCTTGTGGTCGTTTGCACCTGAAACCGACCCCGCATATCCCGCCGCGGTTATGCGCGTTGTACGTTCAAACCCAAGCGGCGGTTCCTACATCGACATGTCCGTCCTGTGCGAAGCGAGCAAGGAAGCTTGCGACAACATGGTTCGGCAATTCGAAGCGCTGAATAATCAACTACCGCATTGACCGACACTCGAATCGGCGCCCGCAGGCTGGGTGGCAGCCCGGTCCGACCCCCAATTCCCGAAGAGCCTCGCCACGCGAAGGTGGGTTGTCGCCCGCGCCGGTGTTCGTCAGTCGCGGGAGCGAGCACTACGCTTCGATATTGCACGCCTTCCTCAACTCGGTCGCGAACCACGCAGGATCCTCCGGCGTATCAGGGTTGTCCTTCAGGTCCTTGCTGCCGTCGTCCATCCCGCGATAAGCCCACTCACGTGGCACCCCGCCCGGCGCCGAAAGGGGAAAACGCTTGTCTTCGCGCTCGCGATAATCCAGCCAATGGGCGGGACCGGACACACCCAGCTTGTCCTCGATGTATTCATAGCCGATGATTTCGTACTTCATCAGGTCGTAAAACCCGATCCTCAGATACTGGAACATGGCTCTGTTTGCGAATGCGTGGGTGACCCCGTCCCGCTTTTGGCTCATGGCCGCGCGCATGTGCATGTAGTGGTCGGCCAGGGCGAGATAGGGACTGCCGGGCCAATCGCCGGGCAACAGTTCGAAATGCAATAGTTTCCCCTTTGCGTTGCGCGTGGCCATGATGGCGCCCAGCGCGAACCGGTTGACCACGTAACAGCTTTCGCCATTGAACTTGAAATCGAATTGCCTGACGTGGGCCTTCGCAACCTCGAGCGAGCGCAACACGTAATGCCAAGGTGGATTTGCCCGACTCCTGGTGATCGCGTTGCTGCCACCTGGAATCCGCTCCATCGCCGATTCCGATGCCAGGTAATTCTTATTGAGCGGATATTTCAGATCCATGTCGCTTTCCCCTCCAAAATCGAATCCCGTGCAGGGCGGGAGCAGTGCAACAATGAATTCGTCCGGACGCTGCAGGCGGACCGCGAGCGCAAGCTGACGGCGAGCATTATGGGCGATGCGGACAATCCAGCGTTCCAGAACCTCCTCGTCTTTGCGAAGGCGGGTTGTCACCGACCTGCCACTTTCCGCGTCGCTGCCGCGCGGGTCGGGAATGGCGAACGTGTTTAGGGGTGCTTGTAGACCACCCCACCCTTCATCACGAATTGCACGTGCTCGATCGCACTGATGTCCCGGGTGGGATCGCCCTGCACCGCGATGATGTCGGCGTCGAGGCCTTCGCGCAGCTGGCCGAAATGGTCCTGCTGGCGCAGGATCTTCGCGTCCACCGCGGTGGCGGCCAGCAGCGCCTGCGCCGGGCGCATGCCGTCCTTCACCATCCACTCCAGTTCCTTGTAGTTCTGTCCGTGCGTGAACACGCCGACGTCGCTGCCGCAGCCGATGGTGACGCCGGCCTGCATCGCAAGCCTGAATGCATTCTGCGATTGCTTCATGTCATCGGTCGGCGGATCGCCGGGTTTCCAGCCATGGAAATATTCGGCGTAGGCGACTACCGCTTCCAGCGTCGGCAGGTAGGCGACGTCGTGCTTCTTCATCATCTCGAACACTTCTCTCGTGCCACCGAAGCCGTGCTCGATGGTGTCCACGCCGGCGAGGATCGAACGGCGCATGCCTTCGGGCGTGGTCGAGTGCACCGACACCGGCAGGCCCAGCGAATGCGCGGCTTCCACCCCGGCATTCAGTTCCTCCTGGGTGAAGGTCGGCACCGAACCGTGGCTCTTGCCGCAGTGGTAATCGGCGTAGATCTTGATCCAGTCGGCGCCATGGCCGGCCTGGTCGCGCACCGCGGCGATCATCGCCGGCACCCCGGCCACCGGTATGCCACCCTGCGGCAACGCCATGTCGGTGCGGAAACCCATCGGGCCCGGGCCGTAGCAATCTTTCGCGACCGTCGCGCGCGTGGCGACGAACAGGTGCGGACCGGGGATCAGGCCGTCATCAATCGCCTTCTGCACCTGCACGTCGGCATAACCCGCGCCCTCGGTGCCGAGGTCGCGCAGCGCGGTGAAGCCTGCCAGCAACGTGTCGCGCACGTGGTTGACCGCTTCGATGGTGCGATAGGCCAAGGGCTCTTTCAGCACCTGGTCGTTCCACAGCGTCTCGTTGTAGGGATGCAGGAAGATGTGTGAGTGCGCATCAATCAGGCCCGGCAGCAGCGTGGCGCCGGGCATGTCGATGACCTGCGCATCGGCGGCCGCATGGATCTGGTCCGCCGGCCCGACCGCGGCGATCTTGTCGCCCTGCACCAGCACCGCCCAGCCCGGGTGCGTGGCTTCGCTGCGGGCATCGAACACGCGATCGGCTTTCAGCAGATAGCTCGTCGCGGGCCCGGCGGGTTTGTCCGCCGCACTCGCGGCCAGCGCGACGAGCGACGCACAGACCGCGATCAACAGTTTGCGCAACGACATGGCGGTCCCCTTCCGATTCCGTCCGGTCGAGCGTAGCTCGGGGATGGCACGAAGTCGAAGTGCCACGCTGCCCGCCGCGATCCGTTTTCCGGGACGGAACTCGCATCCGGGACGAATGGGACTTGCCAATTGATCCAAAGCAGGTTTGGTCGGATACTCGCGCCAGCACTGCATCCACTCACCATTCCTGAGGGAGGTAGACATGAAGAAGGTGTTCTGTGTCATTGCAGCCACCGCGTTGCTGGCCGGCGCGGCTTTTGCGGCCAGCGCCGGCCCGGCGAGCCGCAAGGCGATCAAGCACGGCGAGTTCCTGGTCAACTACGGGGCGTGCCATGATTGCCACACACCCGGCTGGGCGGAAAACGGGGGGCAGGCGCCGAAGGACATGCTGCTGACGGGCGGCGGCACGAACTTCCAGGGGCCGTGGGGCACGACCTACCCCATCAATCTGCGCCTGTATTTCCAGGACATCACGCTGAAGCAGTGGATCCACAACGCACGCACGGTCAAGGCCCGCCCGGCGATGCCGTTCTGGACCTTCCGTTATCTCAGCGACAAGGATCTGGCCGACATCTACGCCTACGTCCGCTCGCTCGGCCCTGCCGGCAAGCCCGCGCACGATTACGTCCCCCCGGGCCAGGAGGCACCGCCGCCGTATCTGAAGCTGGTGGTGCCGGCGGGTCCGCCGCCGCTGGCCGGCCACTGAGGGCGCGCGATGGACAGCTCGATTTTCCTTTCGCTCCGCGCGGTGCACATCCTGCTCGCTGCGCTGTGGCTGGGCGCAGCCTTCCTGCTCTCGATGTTCGTGATGCCGGCCGTCGGCGACGCGGGCCCTGCGGGCGGCCAACTGATGTTGACGCTGCACAAGCGCAAGCTGCATGCATTCATGGCGGGAAGCGCGCTGCTGACCGTGCTGACCGGCATCTGGCTCTACTGGCTGTTCACCGCCGGCTTGCAGGCGCAGGCGATGTTCAGCCCGGGCGGGCTCGCCTTCGGAATCGGCGGCCTGTGCGGCCTTGTTGCGATGATCCTGGGCGGCGCGGTCATGGGCCGCGGCACCACACGCATGGTGGCGCTGGGACAGCAGATCTCCACCCTGCCGGAAAGCGAACGGGGCGCGCAGATGCAGGAGATGGACGCGCTGCGCGGGCGCCTTGGCATCGCCGGCAAGTTGATCCTGCTGCTGATGATTGTCGCGCTGCTGCTGATGGCGGTCGGCCATTACCTGTGAC
>DASSNC010000099.1:0-31264 GCA_035688305.1 Rhodanobacteraceae bacterium | reverse complement strand
GCCCCGGACCCGCGCTGGCGTCGCTGACGGGCGGCGCGCCTGCATTGTGGTTGTTCGTGGCGTGCATGCTCGCGGGCTGGTGGCTGGCGGCACGCGTTCCCGCGGGCTCAAAGCAATAAGGTCGGGCCTTCCGGCCCTCCTACAGGAGCAGCTTTTGTAGGAGGGCCGGAAGGCCCGATCGCAGCAACCGCTTGTGCAGGAGGCCGGAAGGCCCGACGTGTTGCGCGAAACTACGCCGCGTCGGCGGGCTCGTCTTCCTTGAACGCCTCGATCGGCGGACACGAACAGAACACGTGCTTGTCGCCATACACGTTGTCGACGCGCGACACCGGCGACCAGTATTTCACCTGCTTCAGGGATTCCAGCGGATACGCTGCCAGTTCACGCGGGTAGGCGTGGGTCCACTCGCTGGCAGAGACCACGGCCGCAGTGTGCGGTGCGTGTTTCAGCGGATTGTCCTCGCGGTCCAGCCGGCCATCTTCGATCGCGCGGATCTCGTCGCGGATCTGGATCATGGCGTCGATGAAGCGATCCAGTTCGAAACGCGATTCCGATTCGGTCGGCTCGACCATCAGCGTGCCGGGCACCGGGAACGACAAGGTCGGTGCGTGGAAGCCGAAATCGATCAGGCGTTTGGCGACGTCCTCGGCGCTGACGCCGCTGGTTTTTTCCAGCGGGCGCAGGTCGAGGATGCATTCGTGCGCGACCAGCCCGTTGCGTCCGGTGTAGAGCGTCGGATAGTGGTCGGCAAGGCGCTTCGACAAATAATTGGCATTGAGCAGCGCCACCTGGGTTGCCTTGAGGATGCCCTCGTGGCCCATCATGGCGATGTACATCCACGAGATCGGCAGGATCGATGCCGAACCGAACGTGGCCGCCGAGACCATGCCGCCGCCGCGTTCACCGGTCTCGCCCCCATCCGCCCTGCGGGCACCTTCCCCCGCGTGCGGGGGAAGGGAAAACGCCTTCGGCAGGTACGGCGCCAGATGTGATTTCACCGCGCACGGGCCGACGCCGGGGCCGCCGCCGCCGTGCGGGATGCAGAAGGTCTTGTGCAGGTTGAGGTGCGAGACGTCCGAGCCCCAGCGTCCGGGCCGCGCGACGCCGCACAGCGCGTTCAAGTTGGCGCCATCGGTGTAAACCTGTCCGCCGTGCTGGTGCACGATTTCGCAGATGGTCTTGATCTCTTCCTCGAACACGCCGTGCGTGGACGGGTAGGTCAGCATGATCGCGGCGAGGCGATCGGAATATTTCTCGGCCTTGGCGCGGATGTCATCGACGTCGACGTTGCCGTGGGCGTCGCACTTGGTGACAACCACCGTCATGCCGCACATGTTGGCCGAAGCCGGATTGGTGCCGTGCGCCGATTCCGGAATCAGGCAGACGTCGCGTTGCGCCTGATTGTTGGCACGATGAAATGCTCGGATTGCCAGCAGGCCCGCGTATTCGCCCTGCGCGCCGGCATTCGGCTGCAGGCTGACCGCGTCGTAGCCGGTAATCGCGATCAGCATGGCTTCGAGGCCATCGATCAGCTCGCGGTAGCCGCGCCACTGTTCGCTGGGCGCCAGCGGATGGATGTTGCCGAACTCGGGCCAGGTGACCGGGATCATTTCGGCGGTTGCATTCAACTTCATGGTGCATGAACCCAACGGGATCATGCTGCGGTCGAGCGCGAGATCCTTGTCGGCGAGCTGGCGCAGGTAGCGCAGCATTTCGTGCTCGCTGTGGTGCGAGTTGAACACCGGATGCGTGAGGAACGCGGATTGCCGCGTCAGTGCTGCCGGCAAGGCGTCCGGGGTCGCGGCATCCAGTGCGTCGATGTCGTCGATGCGCGCGCCGAACAACGCCGCGAGCTGCTTCACGTCGTCGCGGGTGGTGGTTTCATCGAGGCTGATCGCCAACGACGTCGCGTCGATGTGGCGCAGGTTGATGTGGGCGGCGTTGGCCATCGCGTGGATGGCGTGCGCATCACAGCCGGTGACGTGCAGGGTGTCGAAGAATTCACCGCCGACCTTGATGCCGGACTTGCGCAGCGCGGCAGCGAGGATTGCCGCGAGGCGATGCGTGCGGCGGGCGATGCGGACGAGTCCGTCCGGGCCGTGGTAAACGGCGTACATGGCCGCCATCACCGCCAGCAGCACTTGCGCGGTGCAGATGTTGGAGGTCGCCTTTTCGCGGCGGATGTGTTGTTCGCGCGTCTGCAAGGTGAGGCGATAGGCCTTGTTGCCCTGCGCATCGACCGACACGCCGATCAGGCGTCCGGCCAGCGAGCGCTTGTAGGCATCGCGGCAGGCCATGAACGCGGCGTGCGGGCCACCGAAACCGAACGGCACACCGAAGCGCTGCGAATTGCCGAACACGATGTCCGCGCCCCATTCGCCGGGCGGCGTGAGCAGCGTCAATGCGAGCAGGTCGGTGGCCGCGGCCACCAGCGCGCCCTTCGCGTGCAACGCTTCGCACAGCGCCTTGTAGTCATGGATGCTGCCGAAGGTGTCGGGGTACTGCAGCAGCGCGCCGAAACAATCCGTGCTTGCGGCAGCCGCTTCAGTGTCGATCACGAGTTCGATGCCGAGCGGTTCGGCGCGGGTGTGCAGCACTTCGAGCGTCTGCGGATGCACGTTCTGCGAGACGAAGAACGCGTTCGACTTCGCCTTCGAGGAACGCCGGGCGAGCGTCATCGCCTCGGCCGCCGCGGTGGCTTCATCCAGCAACGAAGCGTTGGCGATTTCCATGCCGGTGAGGTCCGCGCACATGGTCTGGAAGTTGATCAGCGCTTCCATGCGGCCTTGCGAAATCTCCGCCTGATAGGGCGTGTACGCGGTGTACCACGCCGGGTTTTCGAGGATGTTGCGCAGGATGACCAGCGGCACATGGGTGCCGTAATAGCCTTGCCCGATGAACGAATGGAAGACTTCGTTCTTGTCGGCGATCGCGCGGATCTTCGCCAGCGCCTCGGTTTCGGTCATCGCCGGCGGCAGCGCCAACGGGTTCTTCTGGCGGATCGATGCCGGCACGATCGCGTCGGTCAGCGCGTCCAGCGAGTCGTAGCCAACGGTTTGCAGCATGGCTGCGATTTCCGTTTCATCGGGCCCGATGTGGCGCTCGATGAAGGCATCGTGCTGCTCGAGGTCGTGCAGGGTAGGGGCGTGCTGGGTCATGGTGGTTGTCCGGAAGAGCTTGGAGGCAGCAGGGCGTGAAGGCAGGCGCGTGGCAGCGCGGGGAGTCCGCTGCTCTGCCACCGATGTCCTGATCGCAGCGGCTGTTGTGGAAAGTCAGGCCACGGATGGCCGTGCTGGTCTTCCCGAACCAGGAACGGTCCCGTTGACCATCCAGCAGCAGCGACGCGGCGATCAGGGACGATCGCACGAAAATGCCCCTCTGTCCGTTTGCCTGAGAGTTTGGAAGCTCGCGCTTCTTGCCCCTTCGGCGCCGGTTCATTCGCTGCACTGAATGCCGGTCTCTCCAGAGTTTTCAATCGTGGTGGTATCGGGCCTGAGCGATTACGGGCGTTGCGCCTTCGGCAGCGGCTGGGCCGCTTCTTCCACCGGTGCGGCATTATACAGCTTGCTGCGCCGCCGATGCTTTACCATCGAGGCGCCAACCATCAAGGAAAATCGGGGTGTCGGTACCGTTCCGCCTGCGCCAATTGGACCACGTTGTGCTGCGCGTGCGCGACGTGGCAGGCATGCGGCGCTTCTACTGCGACGTGCTCGGTTGCACGCCGGAGCTGGACCAGCCTGAAATCGGCCTGTACCAGTTGCGCGCCGGCGATTCGCTGATCGACCTGGTCGACATCGACGGAAAATTGGGCCGGCAAGGTGGCGCGGGGCCGGGACCGGAAGTGCGCAACATGGACCATTTCTGTTTGAGCGTGGACGGTTACGACGAAGCGGCCATCATCCGCCATCTCCGGGCGCACGGCGCACGCATGGGCGGGACCGGTTCGCGCTACGGCGCGGAAGGCGAGGGCCCTTCGCTTTACGTGTTCGATCCGGAAGGCAATATGGTTGAATTGAAGGGGCCGCCGATCCCCGGTTCACGGGTCGGCGCGCCGACGTGATGACGGCTGACCGAGAGGATTCCTGACATGCCCTGCCTGCTTGCACTGCTCGCGCTTGCCACGCCACGCCTGGTGATCGTGCTGTTGTGGCTGTTCACACGCTGGTTTTCCGGGATCTTCGCGATCGCCCTGTGGCCGGTGCTGGGGTTCATCTTCCTGCCCACCACGCTGCTCTGGTACAGCGCCGTCCAGCATTGGTTCGGCGGGCATTGGTCGCTGTGGCCGGTCGTGGGCATCGTGGTCGCGCTCATCATCGATCTGGCGCCATGGCGCGCGCGCAGGCGCAAGACACTGGGTACGTTGTTGCACTGACCCGTCCCCGCGAGTCCGCAAGGCAGCACGTCGCACTGTCTCGATTTCCACACGGGTAATTGGCCGGCACGGGCATGTGCATCCGCGCGGTCAGCGTGCGCGCGGAAGCGGGGTGATCCCGTCCGGGCTTTTCATTTGCAGGCGTGATGATATAACATTTCACCTTTCGCGCTGAGCTGGCACTGGCCTTGGGCATGCGTTCCGACAACACGATCAGACCTGACCGCGCCGGATCGCGCGCCGCCACCGCCGCAGTGTTGGCCGTCAGCCTGGCACTCGCCGGTTGCGCGGCCGGGCCGAACTTCAAGCCACCGGCAGCGCCCGCCGCGAAGACTTATCTCGCGCAGCCACCGGCAACGACGGTGGCGACCGCAGGGGTTGCCGGCGGCTCTGCGCAGAACTTTGGAAGCGGCAACGACGTGCCCGCTGCATGGTGGACACGCTTCCACTCGCAGGCGCTCGATGCACTGGTCGAGACGGCGCTTGCGAACAACCATGACCTGAAGGCAGCGCAAGCGGCGTTGCGCGTCGCGCACGAGGACGTGCTGGCCCAGCGCGGGTCGTTCTTCCCCAGCGTGTCGGCGGGATTCAACGCCAGCCGTGAACGCGATCCGTCCGCGGCACTGGCGCCGGTGCCCAGCAACAACGCCTACCTGTACAGCCTGTTCACGCCGCAGCTCACGATTTCCTACACGCCCGACCTGTTCGGCGCGAACCGGCGCAGCCGTGAATCGCTGAAGGCACAGGCGCAGGCCACGCGCTTCCAGATGCTGGCCACGCGCACCACGCTCACCAGCAACGTGGTGGTGATGGCCGTGCAGGAAGCGGCGCTGCGCGAACAGGTGGCCGCGACGCGCGAGCTGGTCGCGCTTGAACAACGCAGCCTCGCGATCCTGCAACTGCGGTTCAAGAAGGGCGATGCCAGTCGGCTGGACGTGGCCGCGCAGCAGTCGCAACTGGCGCAAACGGAAGCGGGCCTGCCGGCGCTGGTGAAGCAATGGACGGCGACGCAACATGCGCTGGCGGTGCTGCTGGGTGCGTTTCCGTCCGACCTTCCGGCGCAACACCTCGCGCTTGCGGACTTGAGCCTGCCCGGCGACCTGCCACTCAGCCTGCCATCGCAACTGGTCGAGCAGCGCCCGGACGTGCGCATGGCGCGCGCCAACCTGCATGCGGCCAGCGCCGCGGTCGGCATCGCAGCGGCCGCACGCTTCCCGCAACTCGACCTGACCGCCGACGTGGGCAGCAACGCGCTCGCGCTGTCGAAGGTATTCACTTCCGGCACCGGCTTCTGGGGCATCGCGGCGTCGCTGACCGCACCGATCTTCGAGGCGGGCCAGTTGAAGCATCAGGAACGCGCAGCGAAGGCCGCGTATGTGGAAGCGGCCGAGCAATACCGCGGCACGGTACTCGCTGCATTCCAGAACGTTGCCGACACGCTGGTGGCGCTGGATCAGGACGCCAGGGCGCTGCAAGCCGCCGCCACGGCCGAGCGCGCGGCAAAGACGACGCTGGATCTGTCGCAACTGCAACTCAAGCACGGCTACATCGGCGTGTTCGAGTTGCTGGCGGCGCAGCAGTCGTACCAGCAGGCACGCATCGGCCTGATCCAGGCCGAGGCCAATCGTTTCGCCGACACCGCCGCGCTGTATCAGGCGCTGGGTGGCGGCTGGTGGCATGACAAGAATCTTGCGGAGCAGTCCCCACGATGAATCCAAATTGCGCTCCAAACCGCGCGTGGTTGCGCGCCGGTGCCTACACAGGCGCCTTGTTGGCGCTGTCTTTGCTGGCCGGCTGCTCAGGCAAGCACGAACAGCCAGACACGACCAAACCCCACAACGTCACCCTGACGGCCGAGCAGCAAAAGAGCATCCACGACGTCACGATCAAGCCCACGCAATATCGCGACACGCTCAACACAACCGGCGTCGTCGATTTCGACCACGATCGGGCGAACGACATCCTCGCGCCGTTCTCGGGCGCGGTCACGAAGGTGCTGGTGACCCTCGGGCAGAAAGTTGCCAAGGGCCAGGCGCTCGCGGAAGTTTCGTCACCGGATTTCGCGGCCGCGGCGGGCGGCTATCGCAAGGCCGTGCTGGCGGCGAGTGCAGCCGACGCGATCGCGGCGAACGATCGTGCGTTGTTCGCGCAGCAGGCGATCTCCGAACGTGAAAACGCGCAGGCACAGGCTGATGCGGCCAGTGCCGATGCCGATCGCGCCGCCGCGCTGCAAACGTTGGTCGCACTGCACGTGGATCCGGCGACGATCGCCGGGATCCGCGCCGGCAAACCGGTGGCGGACGCGCAGGGCGTGATCCGCGCGCCGATCGCCGGCACCGTGGTCGGCAAATCCATCGCGCCGGGGCAGACGTTGGCCGCCGGCACCACGCCGTGCTTCACCATCGCCGACACCTCGAAGATGTGGGTGATGGCGCAGGTGTTCGGCGACGACATCGCCCATGTGCGTGACGGCGATGCCGCCAGCGTCATCGTTGGTGACGGCGGGAAGCCGCTCGCCGGCACCGTCCGCAACGTGGGTGCCGTGGTCGATCCCGACACGCGTTCGGTCAATGCCCGCATCGTGGTTGCCAATCCGGACGGCGTGCTGAAGAAGCAGATGTACGTGAACGTCGCCATCCAGTCACACGCAGTCCATGAGGGGCTGCTGGTGCCGGTGTCGGCGGTGTTGCGCGATGACGAGAATTTGCCATTCGTGTACGTGGTGCAAAAGGACGGCAGTTACGCGCGCCAGCCGGTCAGCCTGGGCCGGCGCATCGGCGATCGCGACGTGATCCCCGAAGGCTTGCATGGCGGTGACCAGGTGGTGGTGGACGGCAGCATCTTCCTGCGCTTCATCCAGACCCAATGAGCGCACGCATTCCGCAAGACGGATCGGAGCGCAAGCCTTCGATCATCAACCGCATCGTCGCCTTCGCGCTTGAGCAGCGGTTGCTGGTGGTGCTGCTGGCCATCGGCATGGCTGCGGCCGGCGTGTGGGCGTACAAAGTGCTGCCCATGGATGCCTACCCGAACCTGTCGCCGCCGATGGTCGACATCGTCGCGCAGTGGCCGGGGCACTCTGCCGAAGAAGTCGAGCGCCTGATCACCGTGCCGATGGAACATGGCATGACCGCGATGCCGGGCCTCGTGACCAAACGTTCGGTTTCGCTGTACGGATTGTCGGATGTCACCTTGACGTTCGCCGACGGCACCGACCACTACTTTGCGCGCCAGCGCGTCCACAACCGCCTGTCCGGAATTGACCTGCCGGAAGGGATCACGCCCGACATCGGTCCGATGTCGCCGCCGTCCGGGCTGGTGTATCGCTACGTGCTGCAGAGTACCGACCGCTCGCCGATGGAGCTGAAGACCCTGCAGGACTGGGTGGTCGCGCCGGCGTACCGGTCAGTGCCGGGTGTTGCCGATGATTCCGGGTTTGGCGGCGGCACCATGCAGTACCACGTGTTGCTGGATCCGGTGAAGATCGCGGCGCTGGGCTTGTCGGTGGCGCAGGTGGAGGCCTCGCTGGCCGCCAACAACTCCAACGCCGGCGGCGGCTTCTACCAGCAGGGTGGGCAGTTCTTCTACGTGCGCGGCCTTGGCCGCATCGAGACGCTCCAGGATATCGACAACGTCGTGCTGGCGGTGCATGACGGCACGCCGGTACTGGTGAAGGACGTTGCAAAAGTGCAGGTCGGCATCGCGCCACGGCTCGGCGAATTCGGCTACATGGGCCAGAACGATGCCGTGGAAGGCGTGATCCTGGCGCTCACCGGTTCGAAGACCGAGGACGTGCTGAAACGCGTCGAGGCCAAGACGCAGGAGTTGAACGCCAGCGTCCTGCCGAAGGACGTGAAGATCCATCCGTTCTACGACCTGACGAACCTGATCGACCAGACCAAGGGCGTGGTGATGCACAACCTCACCATCGGCCTGGTGCTGGTGGTGGTCGTGCTGGTGTTCTTCCTCTACGACATTCGCGCCGGACTGATCGTGGCGGTGACCATCCCGCTGGCGTTGCTGTTCGCGTTCCTGTGCCTCGACTTGAAGAACGCATCGGCGAACCTGTTGTCGATCGGCGCGGTGGATTTCGGCATCCTCGTGGATGGCGCGATCTTCATGGTCGAGAACATCTTCCGCGAGTTGGCGGCGCGGCGCGGCAGCGACTACAACATCAAGGAAGTCATCCTGACCGCGGCCGCCGAAATCGACCGCCCGCTGGTGTATGCCGTGGCGGTGATCGTGGCCAGCTTCCTGCCGATCTACTTCCTCACCGGACCGTCGGGCACGCTGTTCAAGCCGATGGCCGACACCATGATCTTCGCGCTGATCGGTTCGCTGGTGGTGACGCTCACGCTGCTGCCGGTGCTGTGCGGGTTGTGGTTCCGGCACGGCGTGCGCGAGCGCCACAACCGCCTCTACGAGCGCTTCAAGGCCTGGTATGTGCGCGTGTTGGCGCGCACGCAGGACATGCCGTGGCGCGTCACGGGCGCGTCGCTGTTGTTGCTGGGATTGGCATTCGTGATGATGCAGGGCATTGGTGCCGAGTTCATGCCCAAGCTCGACGAGGGTTCGCTGTGGGTGCGTGCGACGATGCCGTACACCATATCGTTCGAGAAGGCTTCGGAAATCTCGCCGCAGATCCGCAAGATCCTGCGTTCGTTCCCGGAAGTCACCACGGTGACTTCCGAACTCGGGCGGCCCGACGACGGCACCGATTCCACCGGGTTCTTCAACGATGAGTTCTTCGTCGGGCTGAAGCCGTATTCCGAGTGGCACGGCAAATACCGGACAAAACCGGAATTGATCGCCGCGATCGACAAGCAGCTTGAGCGCTTTCCGGGCATCCAGTTCAACTACACCCAGCCCGCCGAGGACGCCGTCGACGAAGCCGAGACGGGCCTCAAAAGCGCGCTGGCGGTGAAGATCTACGGGCCGGATCTTGGCGTGCTGCAGAAGGAAGGCCAGGCCATCAAGGCGGTGATGGAGAAGGTGCGCGGCATCACCGACATCACGCTGGTGCACGAGCTTGGGCAACCCAACCTCGCCATCGACATCGACCGAGCCAGGATCGCGCGCTACGGGTTGAACGTCGCCGACGTCAACGGAATCATCAACACCGCGGTGGGCGGCGACGTCGCCACCGAAGTGACGCAAGGCGACAAGCAGTTCGATCTCGTGGTGCGCTTGCAGCAACGTTTCCGCGACAATCCCGCGGAAATCGGCAACATTCCGGTGGCGACGCCGGGCGGTCAGCAGATTCCGTTGAAGGAACTCGCCGACATCCATATCGCCAATGGCGCATCCTTCATCTATCGCGAAAACGGTTCGCGCTACATCGGCGTGCAGTTTTCGGTGGCCGGCCGCGATCTTGCCGGTGCCGTGGATGATGCGATTGCGCAGGTGGCGAAGAACGTGAAGCTGCCGCAGGGCTACCGGGTGGAGTGGGGCGGCGAGTATCAGGAATACACCGCCTCGCGCGCGCAGATGCGGGTGATACTGCCGATCACGGTGCTGGTGATCTTCGGCCTGCTGTTCGTGCTTTACGGCAACTTCAAGTTCCCGTTGATCACGGTGGTCGGCGTGCTGCTGTCGGCGCCCGTGGGAGCGGTATTCGCGATGTGGGTGACCGGCACGCCGTTCTCGGTGTCATCCGGGATCGGCTTCATCGTGCTGTTTGGCGTGTCGGTGCTGACCGGCGTCGTCTACATCTCGTGCGCGAACGAGTTGCGACTCGGCGGCATGGATATGGTCAAGGCCGCGCATGAGGCTGCGGTGTTGCGCCTGCGGCCGATCCTGATGACGGCGCTGGTGGCGGCGCTGGGCTTGCTGCCGGCCGCGCTGGCGCATGGTGTCGGGACTGATTCGCAACGGCCGTTTGCATTGGTGATCATGGCCGGCATGATTTCGCGGCTCGCGATCGGCATCATCCTGATGCCTGCGCTGTACAAACTGGTTGCGCGTGAAAATGATCGCCTGCAGGTTTGATCCGTGCGGTGGCGGTATCAGCAAATGAAACGGGCGCCTCGCGGCGCCCGTTTCGTTTCAACATTCAACACCCGACACGCAAATCAGAAACGGTATTCGAGATTCACCGAGTACACCTTGGTGTCGACGTCGTAGCCGTGCGCGTTGATCTGGTAGTAGTCACCATTGACGCCGAGGCTCCAGTTGCGGTTGAAGTCGACACCGGTGCCGATGCCGAAATAGCCGTTGGTGCCGTTGTCGCTGCCGGAGGAAGTGACGATGCCGCCTTCGCCTTCATCGATCGTCGCCCGCGCCTTGGCCGTCCAGCGGAACAAGCCAGCGCGCGCCGAGATGTACCACTTCTCGGTCGGGTTGAAATGAGCATTGACGCCAAGCGTCCAGCCCTTGCCCGAAAGCTTGGCGCTGTCGCCGAAGTCATCGTGCTCGCTGATGCTGCCGAGGTCGACATAGCCGCCCTCGATCCCCATGAACTGCGAACGCCAGCCGCCGGTGAACTGGAAGCTCGTTCCGGTGTCGCTGGCGTGGCCGCTCACGCCGTCCAGGGTGCCGCGGTAGTGCGCGCTGCCCACACCACCGTTGATGAACCACCCGGTCAAATCTTTGGCCTGGGCACCGGTTGCCACGCACGCCCCCGCCGCCAGCACTGCCAGCACCAGCATCTTCTTGTTCATTTGATCTCTCCCATTCAGATCCATTGATGCGCCCGGCGTTGCGCCGGGGCCACCGGTGCGTGCATGCGCCGGTGCGCGCATTCTATGGACGGAAGCGGCCTTGGACAATGCCGAGTCACCTTTCTTTTCATTGACGCTCCCGGCACGCGTCCCGGTCGTTACACTCGCCAGCTACGCCCGAATCCCCGCACGCCATGGATGCCATCACCGAGCTTGCTGCCTTGTTGTCACCCGAGCGCGTACTCACCGACGCCGCTGATCTCGAGCATTACGGCCGCGACTGGACGCGCTGGTGGACGCCGGCGCCGCTCGCGATTGCGTTGCCGGAGTCGATCGCCGAAGTGCAGGCGATCGTGCATTGGGCGATCGAACACCAGGTCGCGATCGTGCCTTCGGGCGGTCGCACCGGCTTGTCGGGCGGGACGGTCGCCGCGCACGGCGAACTGGTGGTGTCGTTCGAGCGCATGCATCGCATCCTCGGTTTCGATCCGCTGGATCGCAGCCTGACCGTCGAGGCGGGCGTGGTGACCGAAACTGTGCAGAACGCTGCACGCGAGCACGGCCTCATGTATCCCGTCGATTTCGGCAGCCGCGGTTCCAGCCAGATCGGCGGCAACATCGCCACCAATGCGGGCGGCATCCGCGTGATCCGCTACGGGATGACCCGCGCGTGGGTGGCGGGACTGAGAGTGGTGACCGGCAACGGTGATCTACTCGACCTCAACCGCGGCCTCGTCAAGAACGCGACCGGTTACGACTTGCGGCATCTGCTGATCGGGTCGGAAGGTACGCTGGGCTTGATCGTCGAGGCGACCTTGCAACTCACCGATCCGCCGCGTGATCCGCAGGTGATGTTGCTGGCGGTGCCCGCGCTGGGCGCCGTGATGCAGTTGCTCACCCTGATGCGCGCGCGCCTGCCGCTGAACGCCTTCGAGTTCTTCACCGACGTTGCGTTGAAGCATGTGCTTGCGCATGGCGGGAAACGCCCATTCAACGGTGACAGCCCGTGTTATGTGTTGCTCGAATACGAGAATCGCGACGCCGGTATTGAGGCCGCGGCGCTCGCGGCCTTCGAGCAGGCGATGCAGCAAGGCCTGCTCAGCGACGGCGTGCTGGCGCAAAGTGAAGCGCAGGCGCGCGAGTTGTGGCGCCTGCGTGAAGGCATCACCGAAAGCGTCGCGAAGTACACGCCGTACAAAAACGACGTTTCGGTGCGGGTTTCAAAAGTGCCCGAATTTCTCGCCGACATGGACGCGTTGTTTGCACGCGAGTATCCCGGCTTCGAAGTTGTCTGGTTCGGCCACGTCGGCGACGGCAATCTGCACATCAGCGTGTTGAAGCCCGAGACCATGGCCAAGCGCGACTTTGAACTTGCGTGTGAACACGTGACCGACCACTTGTGCGATGTGCTGGAACGCCACGGCGGCAGCATCTCGGCCGAGCACGGCGTGGGGCTTTTGAAGAAGCCCTACCTGGCGCGTGTACGTTCAGCCGAGGAAATCGCGCTGATGCGCCAGCTCAAGCAGGTGTTCGACCCGCACGGCATCATGAATCCCGGCAAGTTGCTGGATGCCTGATGCGATCGGGCAACAAAAAACCCGCGACAAGCGCGGGTTTTGCTCCATCCCTTCAGGTGTGGATGGCACTTCGGAACCTTGTTGTGGTGCCCAGGAAAGGACTCGAACCTTCACGGGTCGCCCCGCCAGCACCTGAAGCTGGTGCGTCTACCAATTCCGCCACCTGGGCAGGTGTCCGCCACGCCGGCGCTTCACGCCAGCGAGCCGCGTATGTTAGTGGCCTTGCGGGGTGCGCGTCAATGCGGTTTTTGCGGCTTTGCGCCATTGCACCCCGGCCGTAACCGGCCGTGTGCTAACGTCGAATATCCATGCGGAGGTGACCGGGATGATCAAGCAATTCACAGGCATGCTGGTGGCGGGCGCGCTGCTCGCGTTGTTGGCGGCCCCGGGTTTCGCGGCCCCGGCGGCCAGTACGTTCGGTCCGGGCGCGACAGCGCCGGATTTCACGGCGACGGCCAGCCTTGCGGGCAAGGACTTCACGTTTTCCCTGAAGCAGGCGCTCGCGAAGGGACCGGTCGTGGTCTATTTCTACCCGGCCGCCTACACCGGTGGCTGCGACCTCGAAGCCCACACCTTCGCGACCGAGGCTGACGCGTTCGCCAAGGCCGGCGCCAGCATCATCGGCGTGTCGGCGGACTCCATCACGCGGCTCAACCAGTTCTCGGCCGATCCGGATTACTGCGCCGGCAAGTTCGCGGTGGCTTCGGATCCGGAAGGCAAGGTGGCCGCCACGTTCGGCTTGGCGATGATTCCCCCGCAAAAGGGCGTGATCGACAAGCTGGGCAAGCCGGTGACCCACGGTTTCCTTCCGCGCACGACGTTTGTGCTCGATCGTGCTGGCAAGGTGGTCGCGCGGTTCTCCTCGAAGGACGATCACTTGTCACCGGACCAGCACGTCGCGCACGCCCTGGCGATGGTGCAAAAGATGCAATCCGGCGCTCGGCACTGACGGCGGGTTGCCAAGGCCGCGCTTGCTTTCGGAGCGCGGCGCCACGACGCTGGCGGGATGCCAAGAAACCAGCGTCCACCGAACCATCCCGCGCGCAAGCCGCGCGTTGCCAAGAAGGCGGGCAAGCCGGCCGCCGCGAAATCACCCGCGCCGGCGCGCAAGCCGCCACCGCGCAAGCAGACGACGGAGCGGCGCGGGTTCGCCGATCCGCACGCCGAACGCGAGGCGCGCCGCTACGAACATCCCATTCCGAGTCGCGAGGCGATCCTCGCGCTGCTGACCGAACGCGGCAGTTTGCTGCGCGAGGATGAGATCGCGGCTGCGCTGGGCATCGACGATGACACCCGCCGCGAAGCCTTGGACAAGCGCTTGCGCGCGATGCTGCGCGATGGCCAGTTGTTGCAGAGCCGGCGTGGCGGGGTGGCACCGGCGGAAAAGATCGGCCTGATCACCGGCACGGTGTTGGCCAACGCCGAAGGTTACGGATTCCTGCGCCCGGACGAGGGCGGCGACGACCTGTATCTCTCGCCGGCGCAGATGCGCCAGGTGATGCATGGTGACCGGGTGCTGGCTTCGGTGGTCGGCATCGACCGGCGTGGCCGCCGGCAAGGCGCGATCCGCGAAGTGCTGGAACGGCGCGCGCCGCGCATGGTCGGCCGCGTGGTCGAGGAACACGGGGTAGTGGTGGTCGATCCCGATGACCGGCGCCTGCAAGACATGTTGATCCCGCCCGATGCACGCAACGGTGCGTACTCGGGACAGATCGTGATCGCCGAGATCACCGAGCCACCCACCTCGCAACGCGGTCCGATCGGTCGCATCATTTCGGTGCTGGGTGAGCGCTTGCAGCCCTCGTTGCTGGTCGAGATGGCGATCGAGAGCCACGGCTTGCCGCACGCCTGGCCGGTCGAAGTGACCCGCGCGGCCGAGGCGATCGAGCCGCGCGTCACGCAGGCCGAACACGCCGGACGCGTCGATTTGCGCAACACGCCACTGGTCACCATCGATGGTGCCGATGCGCGCGACTTCGACGATGCCGTGTATGCCGAGCCGGTGCGTGGCGGCGGCTTCAAGCTGCTGGTCGCGATCGCCGACGTTTCGCACTACGTGCAGCCGGAAACCGCGCTCGATCTCGAAGCCTACGAGCGCGGCACCTCGGTGTATTTCCCGGGGTTCGTGGTACCGATGCTGCCGGAGACCTTGTCGAACGGCATCTGTTCGCTGAACCCGGATGTCGAGCGCCTGTGCATGGTGTGCGAGATGCAAGTCAGCAAATCGGGAGAGGTGACAAGCTCGAAGTTCTATCCGGGCCTGATGCGCTCGCACGCACGCCTGACCTACGACGAAGTGTGGTGTGCAGTCGGCGAGGGCGATGCCGATACCCGCCGTGGCATGGGCAGTCTGCTGCCGCACATCGAGCACTTGCATGCGCTGTACCGTGCCTTCGATGCTGCGCGCA
Source organism: Rhodanobacteraceae bacterium (assembly GCA_035688305.1). Lineage (GTDB taxonomy): Bacteria > Pseudomonadota > Gammaproteobacteria > Xanthomonadales > Rhodanobacteraceae > 66-474. The sequence goes on along the minus strand of DASSNC010000099.1, from coordinate 16,248 downwards.
AGCGGCGCGGCACAATCGAGTTCGAGACCTCCGAAGTGGAATATCGCCTCGATGAGCGTGGCGAAGTGGTGTCACTCGGCGCGCACGCGCGCAACGATGCGCACAAGCTGATCGAGGAATGCATGATCGCCGCCAACGTCGAGGCGGCGAGGTTTCTGGCGAAGAAGAAGATCCCGGCGTTGTTCCGGGTGCACGCACCGCCGCCCACCGACAAGTACGAAGACTTGCTGGCGTTCCTGGGCGAGTACAAGTTGAAACTTCCGCCGGTTGATGAAGTCCAGCCGCGCGACTTTGCCGCCTTGCTGAAACGCGTCGCCGAACGGCCGGAAGCCGACCTGTTCCGCACGGTGCTGCTGCGCTCGCAAAGCCTGGCCAGTTACCAGCCCGCCAACCAGGGGCATTTCGGGCTGGCGCTGGATGCCTACGCGCACTTCACCTCGCCGATCCGGCGCTATCCCGACCTGTTGGTGCACCGTGCGATCCGCTACGCGCTGTCCGGCGGCAAGCCGGCCGCGTACCTGTACACCGAAAGCAAGATGACGACGATGGCTGCGCATTGCTCGCGCACCGAGCGCCGCGCCGAGGAAGCCGAGCGCGACGTCGATGAGCGTTACAAGTGCGCGTGGATGGAGAAGCACGTTGGTTCGGAATTCGACGGCATCGTCACCGGCGTCACCTCGTTCGGACTGTTTGTCGAACTGACCGATTCGAAGGTTTCGGGCTTGGTGCACATCAGCCAGTTGCGCAATGACTATTACGATTTCGACGCGCGCCGCCACGAGTTGCGCGGCGCGCGCACCGGCACGGTGTTCCGGCTTGGCGATACGGTGCGGGTGCAGGTGTTGCGGGCGAGCATGGAAGACCGCAAGATCGACTTCAGGATGGTTTCCGGGCGTGCAGACACATCCCAAGGCAGCGAGCGCGAGCACAAGAGACGCAAATGAGCGAGCACTGGATCGTTGGCATCAATCCGGTCGAAGGCGCGCTGGCGAATGATCCATCGCGCGTGCGCGAAATCCTCGTCGAGCAGGGCACCCACAACCCGCGCATTGGCGAGCTGGCCAGCGAAGCCAGGCGCCTTGGCGTACCGGTGCATTCGCGGCCACGCGCGATGCTGGACAAGGTCTCGGACCACGCCCGCCACCAGGGCATCGTCGCGAACTACGAAGTTCCGGCGGCGAAGACCGAGCACGATCTCGCGGCGCTGCTGGAAGCCGATGAGGTGCTGCTGCTGGTGCTCGATGGCGTCACCGATCCACACAACCTTGGCGCCTGCCTGCGCAGCGCAGCCGCGGCGGGTGCGAGTGCGGTGATCGTGCCGCGCGATCGCGCGGTCGGCATCACGCCGGTCGTGCGGCGTGCCTCGGCGGGCGCGGTCGATCGCGTGCCACTTATCGAAGTCACCAATCTTGCGCGCACCCTGCGCGACGTGAAGGACGCGGGTGTATGGCTGACCGGCCTTGCCGGCGATGCGGAAACATCGCTGTACGACGTCGATCTGCGCGGCCGCACGGCGCTGGTGATGGGTGGCGAAGGCGAGGGCATGCGCCGTCTGACGCGTGAAGCCTGCGACCACCTTGCCCGCATTCCGATGCCCGGCGCGATGGAAAGCTTGAACGTTTCCGTGGCGACCGGCATCACGTTGTTCGAGGCAGTCAGGCAGCGAGGAATCAAATCATGAATGTCAACGTCACCTTTGATTGGACCGTCATCATCGGCCTGGTCGGCACCGTGCTGGTGCTGCTTGCCTTTTTCCTGTTGCAGGCCCGCAAGCTGCACGGCAATGGGCTGACCTATCAGCTGATGAACGCCCTCGGCGCGCTGTGTGTCGCCATTTCGCTGGTGTTCGGTGCCTTCAACTTGCCGGCGTTTCTGCTGGAAGTCGCCTGGCTCGCGATCAGCATCTACGGCATCGTGGTCGGGCGTGGCATCCGCGTGCAGGGATGAGCCGGCGTGCGTCTCCCGCCGCCAAGGTCGCGCTGGATACATGCATAGACAACGTGGCCGACGGACGCTACCAGCGCATCTACGCTGCGATCGCCGCCATTCCACCGGGGCGGGTTGCGAGTTACGGACAGATTGCGGCGCGCGCGGGTCTGCCTGGCCGCGCGCGGCTGGTCGGCGCGGCCTTGCGCGGGACGCCCGCGGGCATGGAATTGCCGTGGTTTCGCGTGTTGCATGCCGACGGCAGCATCGCGCTGCCGCGCGGCAGCCGTGGATTCCGCGAGCAATCGCAGCGGCTGCGCGCCGAAGGCGTCGATGTGCGCAATGGCCGCGTGCCGATGGCGGCATTCGGGCTCGATCACGATCTCGATCGGGCCTTGTGGTGCCTTGACTGAGCGTGCGCCGGTCTGCGGCCGCCGCCGCTGGATGTGCCGAAAGTCCTGCTTGCGCGGCTTGACCGTGAAGGGAGTAGACTCGATTCATCCGTTTTCAGGGGACGGAGCATGCGGGCGCAAGCGATGTCGATAGAGCCCAGGTCAGGTGTCGTCGCACCGCCGCCGTGGTGCGTGCTGGTGGTTGACGACGAACCCGAGGTGCGCCAGGTCACCCGCCTCGTGCTGGCCAACGTCGAATTCGACGGCCGCCGGATCGAACTGCTGGAAGCCGCCAGCGCAGCCGAAGCGGTTGCGATCCTGCGCGATCGCAGCGATGTGGCCGTAGTGCTGCTGGATGTGGTGATGGAGACGCCGCAGGCTGGCCTGGAAGTGGTGCGGCATGTGCGCGAGGAGCTTGGCAACCAGCTGCTGCGGATCGTGCTGCGCACCGGGCAGCCGGGCGAGGCGCCCGAACTCGAAGTCGTGACGGCGTACGACATCAATGACTACCGCGAGAAGACCGAGCTCACGGCGACCCGGCTCATTGTCACCCTGTTCACCGCGCTGAGGTCCTACGACGACCTGCGCACGATTGAGGCACAGCGCCAGGGACTGGAGCGCGTCATCGGTGCGTCCGCGCAGATTTTCGCGCGGCACAATCCGAACGATTTTGCGCACGCCATCTTGCAGCAGCTGGAAGAGTTGCTGGGCAGCGGCGCGGACATTTTCTGTTGCGAGGTACCCGGGCAGCAGCGCGATGGTGATTCCGGATTCGTCGTGCAGGCCGGCAAGGGACGATTCCAGGACATGCTGGGCCGCGATCCGGGGCCACTGCTTGCGCCCGCCGCGCTGTTCGCGATGCGTGACGCCTGCCGCGATGGCAGCAGCCGTTACGGCGACGAGGTGTGCGTGCTGCATCTTGCGGCCGGTTCCGAGCGGCCACGCCTGTTGTTCGTGTGCCTGTCCGCGCGCTTCAGTGGTCTTGATCGGCGGATCCTGCGGTTGTTCGGCGCCAACGCCGGGATTGCCTGGGACAACCTGCACCTGGCCTCGGAATTGCTCGACGCGCAGCAGGAGATGGTGTTCCTGCTGGCCAGTACCGCCGAGACGCGTTCGCGCGAGACCGCCAGCCACGTGCACCGCGTCGGCCTGTTGGCCGGCATGCTGGCGCGCGAGCTGGGGCAGGATGCCGAGCACTGCGACATGTTGCGGCTCGCCGCGCCGTTGCATGACATCGGCAAGGTCGGCATTCCGGATCCGGTGCTCAACAAGACCGGTCCGCATACCGAGGCCGAGGCACGGATCATGCGCACCCACGCCGAAATCGGCGCGCGCCTGCTCGGCAATTCGCAGCGCCCGGTGATGCGCCTGGCGTCCGAAATCGCGCTCACGCACCACGAGAATTGGGATGGCAGCGGTTACCCTGCGGGGTTGGCCGGCGAGGCGATTCCCTTGAGCGGCCGCATCACCATGGTGGCCGACGTGTTCGACGCGTTGGGCAGCCGGCGTTGCTACAAGGAACCGTGGTCGGCCGCGGAGATCCGCGCCTTCCTCGAACGGGAACGTTGCCGCAAGTTCGACCCGGCCATACTCGACCAGTTGTTCGAGATCTGGGACGAAGCGCTGGCTTTGCGCCAGAAACTGCCCGACTGAAGACGCGGTCAGCGCGCCGCGTCAGGCTTCCGGAAGGTCTGCAAACGCAATCCGGAAATGCACGCCGGTGTGCGGCGTCGATTCCAGCTTGATCGTGCCATGCAACACCTGGGTGACCAGCGTGTAGACGATGTGCATGCCGAGCCCCGAGCCACCTTGCCCGCGGCGGGTGGTGAAGAAGGGCTCGTAGATGTGCGCGCGTACCTCGGGCGGGATGCCCTTGCCGTCGTCGCGGTAGTCCAGCAGCACGCGCTGGTTGTCGTGCCTGACCGAAATCGTGATGTGGCCGGGCCTGCCTTCATCGAACGCGTGGGTGAGCGAATTGATTGCAAGGTTGGTGATGACCTGGCTCAGCGCACCGGGCGAGGTGCGCAACACCAGGTTGTCGGGGCATTCGAGGCTGACGCTGTGCTGGCCGTGGCGCAGGCTCGGCCGCAGCGACGTCAGTACATCGTCGATGCACTGGCCGACATCGATGCGGCGCACGTCGTCTCCGGTCTGATCGACGGCCACCTGCTTGAAACTCTTTACCAGGCGGTCGGCGCGCCGCAGGTTCCGCAGGATCAAGTCGGCGCCTTCACTGGCACGTGGGCTGAAGGCACGCAGTTCGTCCATTTGCAGTTCGCCGCTGGCGACGGACTTGGCCAGGCGTTCCGCTGCGTCGTGCAGCCACGACGCGGCAGTGACGCCGATGCCAAGCGGTGTGTTGATTTCATGCGCCACGCCAGCGACCAGGCTGCCCAGTGATGCGAGTTTTTCCGATTCGACCAACTGTTGTTGGGTCTGCGTCAGTTGCTCAAGCAGGGCGCGCAGCTCTTCGTTGGCACTTTGCAGCTCGTGGGTGCGTTGTTCGACGCGCGACTCCAGCGTTTCGTTCAAACGGCGCAGGGTTTCCTCGGCCTGCTTCAGCGCGGTGATGTCCGAGCTGGTGCCGCTCATGCGCACCGCCCGTCCATTGTCGTCACGTTGCACCACGCGGCCGCGCGTCAGCAGCCAGATCCAGCGGTGCTCAAGGTCGAGGGTGCGGTAGCTGGCCTCGAATCCGCTGCTGCGGCCGGTGATATGTTCGCGCATCGCCGCCTCGAATGCAGCGATGTCGTCGGGGTGAAGGAAGGGCCGATAGCCTTGCAGGGTTTGGCCCTTGGCCTCGACGCTGGCGGCGATGTTGGGCAACTGGTTTTCGCGATGCATGCTGCCGTCGCGCAGATCGACGTCCCACATTTCGCTGCCGCTGCCCCACAGTGCCAGTTTCAGGCGTTCCTCGCTTTGCAGTAGTGCGTCGCGGGCATGGCGCCGGTGGCGCAGGTTGATGCGTACCCGCCAGAACAGCACCGCCGCGATCAGCAGCAACACGGCGATGTAGGCGGCGATGGCCGCGGGCGAAGCCCAGACCGGCGGCAGCACCTTGAACGTCATGCTGGCGACAGCGTCGCTCCAGGGGTCGCCGTTGTGGCGCGCGCGTACCCGCAGCCGGTAAGTGCCGGGCGAGAGATTGGTGTAGTAGGCCACGCGGCGCGCCGCACTCGTCTGGATCCAGTCATCGTCGTAACCGTCGAGGCGGTACGCGTAGTGCGTCGACTGCGGCGACGAGTACTCGAGTGATGCGAACTCCGCGCCGAAGTCATCCTGCTGGTGTGTCAGCTGCAGGGCTCCGTTCTTCCAGCGCGCACCCTTCGGCAGCTTGGCATGGTCGCCGTAGCGCTGGCCGCGCAGCAGGATCGAGGTGATCGCCGGGCGCGCCGGCGGCGGCGGGGCCAGCGATTTGGGCTTGATGACGGTGATGCCACGCAGGCCACCGAACACCAGGCGCCCGTCTGCGAGATACGTTCCCGAATTGACCCAGTAGCCGAGTTCGCTGCCGTAGTCGTGGGTGCCAAAATTCAGCACCTGCAGGGATTTCGGATCGATGCGGCTGGTGCCCTTGAGGGTGCTGACCCAGATGTAGCCTTTGGCGTCCTCGAGGATTTCGCCGATCGAATCCGACGCCAGCCCGTTGCTGCTGTCGATGGCGACAAAGTGATTGCGTGGATCGGCGTGCTCCAGCCGATCCAGTCCGGCGCCATGCGTTCCCGCCCAGAGGTCGCCACGGCTGTCCTGGAACAGCGTGTTGACCGCGTTGGACGACAGGCCACTGCTGCCGCCCGCAGGGATGTGCTGGAAGCGCTGCTGGCCCTTCGCGCGCCGGTACAGTCCGGCTTCGCGGGTCGCCACCCAGATCGCGCCATCACGGGTTTCCACAACGTGGTTGATGGTGAGGTCGCCGATATCGTTGATGCTGTCGGGGCCGTTGCCGGGACGATGGTGGACGAACGCCTTGCAGCCCGCACAGCGTTCATCGAGACCGGCATCCTTGGTGCCTACCCACAAGGTTCCCGAGGAATCCATGTAGACGTAGTACAGGAGATCCGAGGCGAGGCTGCCGGGGTCCGCGGGATCGTGACGCAGATGGTCAAAGCCCTTGCCATCCTGGCGCAAGCGATCGAGACCGGCGCCGAGTGTGGCGATCCACAGGTTGCCGTCGCGCGTGCGTGTCAAGTAAACCACGGAGTCACCGGCCAGACTGTTCGGATCATCCGGATCGTGCAGGTAGTGGCGCAGTACGCCACGCGCAAGATCGAACTGGACCAGCCCTCCGCTCTGCAGCATTCCAACCCACAGCGTCCCATCCGCATCGCCGTACACCGCGCTCGCTGACGGGATGGGCAAGGTGAGCGGATTGCCCGGGATGCTGGAGATCTGCGTGAACATCTCGGTGCGCGGGTCGTGCACGCTCAGGCCATTCGACCAGGTTCCGGCCAGCAGCAGTCCATCGCGATCGATGTACAGGCTCCACAACCGATTGGCGGCCACGCTTTGTGGATCGGCCGCGACGTAGGTGTAGTGATTGAAGTGCGTGCTGCCGGGATCCAGCCGGGCAAGGCCGTCGGTGTTTCCCGCGATCCACAGGCGGCCCTCGTGGTCGAAGCCGAGTGCGCGGATCTGGTCGTCAGGCAGGCTCCCGGGCACATGCGCATCATGTTGGTAGTGCTGCTTCACCGCGCCGTCGGCCGCGAGTTGATACAGGCCGTCGTTGCGCGTGCCTGCCCAGATGTCGCCATCGGCGGCGGGGGTCAATGCGTACACATCCAGTGGCGTGGCGTGCTGGTCACCACCCCAAAGCTGGATGGTCTTGCCCTGGTTATCCACCCGCCACAAACCGCTGGTGGTACCAACCAGCAATCCACCATCCGGCATGGGCAGCAGGGTGTGCACGCTGCCCAGCGCGGCATGCTGGCCCAGCGGCGCGTCGTTGATCGTGGCACTGCCGGGGTCAATCCATTGCAGGCGGGCCCCGAGCGTCGCGATCCAGAGGCGCCCGCGCGCGTCCATGGCCAGCGCCGTGACGTTGTCGGAAGCCAGGGTTCCGGATTTGCCGGAGTGCGCGCGGAAATGGGTGAAGCGTCCGTTTGCCGGATCGTAGTAATCAAGGCCGCCGACCTGGGTGCCGATCCACAACCCGCCGCGCGGATCGGCGGCAAGGCAGTTCACGAAATTGTTCGAGAGCGAATCGGGATCGTTGCGGTCGTGCCGAAAGGTCAGGAATTCATAGCCGTCGAACCGCGCCAGGCCATCCTGCGTGCCAACCCACAGGAAGCCCGCGCGATCCTGCGCAATCGCGACAACGCTGGCTTGCGGCAGGCCATGCGCAAGGTTGTAGTTGTGGAAGCGGACGTTGCTGACACCCGCAATTTGCGCTGTCGCCAGATCCGGCAGCAGGCACACGCATGCAAGCGCGACCAGCCATGTGCGCATGGTCTTGCCAACCCACCCCTGTCGCCGGCCGCCCATACCGCGAGGCTATCGCCGCGGTAGGGGCGTGGCAAGCACGCAACGTCATCGCGCTGCGGCCGGTTTTGCCGACGCGAATGCTTGACGGCTGTGGCGACGGCCGTTGTAATAGGCGGTTCGTGACCGGCGTTCGCGCAAGGCGGACAACCTGCAAGGTCGCGGCAAGCGTGGCCAAGTAGCTCAGTTGGTAGAGCAGGGGACTGAAAATCCCCGTGTCGGTGGTTCGATTCCGCCCTTGGCCACCATTTTCCTTCGATTTGAACTTGAGCGCCGTGGCTTCGCTATGGCGACAGGCTGGGAATCGAACCACGTGGTTCGATGACTCGCGCCGTCCATGGCGCTCGCCCTGCGGGCCGCCTGCGGCGTTCGCGCGCGCTCCCGGCGCGCGCAGTCCGCCCTTGGCCACCATTTTCCTTATTTCCCAGATTGGCGACGCAGACTTCGTTGCGGTGACAGGCTTGGAATCGAACCACGTGGTTCGATGACTCGCGCCATCCATGGCGCTCGCCCTGCGGGCCGCCTGCGGCGTTCGCGCGCGATCCCGGCGCGCGCAGTCCGCCCTTGGCCACCATTTACCTTTTTCCCAGATTGGCGACGCAGATTTCGTTGCGGCGACAGGCTGGGAATCGAACCACGTGCTTCGATGACTCGCGCTGTCCATCGCGACGTGCCCAATCAGGTGTACCTTGCGCACTGGGCGGTTCGACGCGGGATCCGCTTGCTGCGACCCGGTTGCTCGTCCGGCTCTGTTGTCCAGTCCGATGCACCCACATCAATGAGAGGGGAACGTGCCGTGTCTCTACGTTTTGCAGTTTGCCTGGTAGTCGTTGCCTTGGCCGGATGCGGATCACGGTCGTTCGTTACGCCCACCCGCGATGGGGCGCTGCTGGTCGCGGGGACGTCCGCGCATTTGAGTCTTGGCGCCCAGGAGAAGGCCCGCCTCGTCAAGGACGCCGATGAGTATTGCAAGCGGGACGGCAAGTCCGCCGTCGTGATTGATTCCACCGAGAGCGATGCGAAGCCCGGCACACTCGCGGCGCCCGGCACCTTGGCTCGCGCGGCCGTGAAATTTCGTTGCCAGTGACGCCAGGGATCCCGGTCTGGCTGGTTGACCGTTGGCTCCGGTGATTGCCCACCACAGAACCAGGTTCGATCACCGACCGTGCGGCAGTACGCTTGCGTCGGGCAACTGCCAGCCAACCCCGGACGGTCGCGACCCAAACTCGGTTGCGCGACAACGGATGTTGGAGGCGTGCCTCATTTGGTTCTCGCGGCGAGGTCTGTACCGCATTGAACCAGGGTGACAAGTTCATCCCGGCGATCGTGGTGGTTGATTGCGCCAAGGTGGATGGACCGCACCACGTCCACCGGCCCTTCATGCGGCAGCCGGAGCCCGGCGTGGCCTCGAGAACTACCAGATCGGCAAGCTGCTGGCACGCGCGGAGCGGCTCTGATGCGAAGCCCCGTTGGTGCCAGGCGCCACTCAATTCCCGAATGCGGCCGCCATCTCTTCCTGCTCGGTCTTGGGAATCTTCAGTGCCGTCACTTCGGTGCGCCAGGTGGCGACCGCGCTTTGCACCTTCCTGAGGATTGCGCCGGCATCCTTGTCGGTTATGCCGTAGTCGCGACTCGCCTCCATCGCGATTTCCACGTCGCAATGCGTCTCCGTCTCATTGATGGCGAGGGTCAATTCGTCGCGGTCGGGGACGGGGTTGATGTCGTAGGCCGGCGAGAGCCGCAGGCCGGTCGGCGTCAAGAAGAATCCGTGGTTGCGCAGATGATCGTCGGTGTTGTGGATCAGGATGCTGAACACCACGCGCCGGAACAATTCCTCGCAATCCGCGCGCGTATCGGCGCCACGCGATTGCAGCAGGTCGACCAGTTCCAGGTAACTCGCGCCCGGTTCGCCGTCCTTGCGTTGGGTCAGCGTCATCGCCGAGACGAAAGCGCACCGCCGTCCGTCCGGCGTGCGGTCAAAGCGCTTCGCCAGAAAGGTCGCGCAGGGGCTGTCGCCAAGGCGCAGCGCGCGCGCGGGCGGAATGCGGATGCCGGCTTTCGCGGCCAACCGGTGTGCCACCAGTTCCCATCCACCCATGTCGCGAGTGTCCTGGCGGCTCGGGAACTTGGCGATGCACAGCGCGCCATGTTCGTCGCGCACCGACGCTTTGGGACGCGCGCCGCCCAGCGAACTGCCGGGTGCAATCAATTGCGCCAGCCAGCCCAGGTCTTCGGGTCGTGCGTCCTCGCCGTCTTGCGCCTCGAATCTGAGGCTGGCCGCCTGCAATTTGCGCAGGGAAGCAAGTGGCGGTGCAGCCAGCGCATCATCGGTATCGAGGAATGGGCCTTTGCCCCCGCGAAATCGCAGTGCACCCATGCGCGTTTCATCGTGCACGCCCAGCAGGTAATCCCATTCCGTCAGCGTGTGCGGCCGCCGTTGCCCGGCGCGCGCGCGCAAGTTCTCGCGTCGCTGCATCAATGCGCGCCCCCAGCGGTCGGGCGCGGAATCCAGGAAGATACCGAAGTTCGCGCGATCCGCAGCCGGGTACTGCGGACCCTGGACCAGCGCGAGCTCGGGGTCGAACGCCAGCGCATCCGGCGTCGCCAGCCAGTCCGGATCGTACTCGAACGAAAACACCTCGCCCCTGCTGTTGCGCTGCCGACGCAGCCAACCCATTCGCTGCGGACCGGGCAGCCATTCGGGATCCGCATGCACTTCGACGGTGTCCAGCCCGTGGTTCATTTGCGCGTCCTGCGCTGCGTGCGCCGCGGCGCACGCGCGCGCTCGCCCAGGTCCGCGTCCTGAAGCTTGCGCCCCAGTTCGTCATCGCTGGCGATATGTTGAAGATCGCCTTCCAGCCCGAGCGCCTGCAGCACGCGCGCGTAGATGCCCAGCGCCACCGCGGGGTCACCCTGTTCCACGCGTGTCAGCGTCGGGCGCGTGATGCCCGCGCGTTGGGCCACGGTCGCGGCCGTATAGGCACGGCGCAATCGCGCGCGACGAATATTGCCGCCCAAACCACGCAGCAGACGCGCGAGACGGGGCAGCAGGGCGGGAGCGGTTCTTGCCACAATGATCGATATCTTATACTCAAATGGCCAATAATGTCAATGATATTATTCATTACGACACTGGATCCGCCCGGTATCAACCGTTCCTTGCGACTTCAACGGAAGGGATGGCGGTTGGTTCCTTGTCCACGATCTTGGGGTTGAATTGGTACAAGGCGCCGTGAACACAACCCGACTGGCTGGTGCGCTTGACCACGGCCTACAAGGACTGGGGCTTTGGCCTGTGCTTTCTGCACCTGCGCAACGCGAAGGGCTTTGGCTGGGACCAGATTGGCGACGCAGACTTCGTTGCGGTGACAGACTTGGAATCGAACCACGGTGTTCGATGACTCGTGCCGTCCATGGCGCCCGGCTGTCGTTCGTCATTCCGGCGCTGGTTCGGTCCGGATTGTTGCTGTCCGGGGCTTGGCTCCAGCGCGACTGCGGGCGCCTGTCCGCGGGGCGTCCGCGAGTGTCCGCGGACAGGTTTTTGCGCGAGCTTCGGCCGCCATGCCATTGATTTGACTGAGCTGGTTTGCCGGAACCGTGTTGGCATCGTGCGTGCAATGCCATGCGGGCCAGGTACACGCCGATGGCGCGCGTGCCGTACGTGTTCATCAGGCTGGAGGAACCGGATGTTCAGCTATTACCTTGGGCTTGCCTGGCGCAGCATGCGGCGCTCGCCGGTTCTCACCGCACTGATGGTGGTGGCGATCGGTCTCGGCATCGGTGCCAGCATGACGATGATCACCGTCTTGCACGTGATGTCCGGCGATCCGCTGCCGGGTTTGAGCGCGAAGCTGTATGTGCCGATGCTGGATCCGCGGCCGGCGTCTGACGGGAAGGCTGCCCCCGACGATGTGCCTGACGGCTTCACCTGGCCGGATGCGATGAATCTGTTGCGTGCACAACGCGCCGACGGGCAGGCAGCGATGGCGCAGGGTATTGCGGCGGTTCACCCCGAGCATGCCGGCGAGGGGGCGTTTTTCGTGCCGGGCGAATACGCCACCTCGGAGTTCTTCTCGATGTTCGGCGTGCGGTTCCACGCTGGTGCCGGCTGGACGGCTCAGCAGGATGAGGCGCGCGCGCGGGTGGTGGTCTTGAGTCGCAAGCTCGATCAAAGACTGTTCGGCGACGCCACCGGCATCGGTCGCACGGTGCGCCTGAATGACACGGACTTCCGCGTGATCGGCGTGCTCGATGGCTGGAATCCGCAGCCGGTCTTTTACCGGCAGGCCCGCCACCAGGTTTTTGGCGAGGCCGACCAGTTCTTCCTGCCGCTGCAGACCGGTCTGGATGTGCACATGCCGATCGACGGGCACACCTCGTGCTGGGGCGACGACAATGCGGGGCAACTGAGTGACAAGTGCACCTGGGTGCAGGTCTGGGTGAAGCTGGACAACCCGGTCAAGGCACTGGCGTACCACGGTTATCTCGTCAACTACTGGCACGACCAGCAAGCTCACGGACGGTTTCCGCGCAAGCAAAGTCCGCCGAGATTGCATGGATTGATGGCATGGCTGGCGCATGAGCACATCGTCCCGGATGAGTTGTCGATGCAGACGTGGCTGGCGATCGGCTTCCTCATCGTGTGCATGCTGAGCGTGGTGGCCTTGTTGCTGGCCAAGTTCCTGCGCCGCAGTGGTGAGATCAGCGTGCGCCGCGCGATGGGCGCAAGGCGACGCGACGTCTTCATGCAGTTTGGGGTGGAGTCGGCGTTGATCGGTGTTGCCGGTGGCTTGCTGGGGATAGGCATTGCGCAGCTCGGCTTGTGGAGCATCCGGCAGCGCCCCGATGGCTACGCCCAACTTGCGCAGATGAACGTGTCGATGTTGTTGACCACGGTTGTATTGGCGATCGTCGCGAGCGTGTTGGCCGGGTTGCTGCCAGCCTGGCGCGCGTGCCTGGTGCCGCCGGCGTTGCAGTTGAAGACCTTATAGGAGCGTGCGTGCACGCGATGGTGTTTCTGGTAGCGGGTCGCCTGCACGCAGGCGCCTACGAGGCCGATAGCGATGTCTCCTGCGCGTGCGTGCAGGGTTCTACGGCTCATGATTTGGACAGAGGAATAGCGACGTGCAAATCCAACCGATTCTTGCCACCTTGCGCCGCCACAAGCTCATCGCGGGCTTGCTGGCGCTGCTGGTTGCGTTCACCTGCGCCATCGTGTGCAACGTCGCCTTCATGATCGCGCGGCACGCCACGGCGATGCACGTCATCAGCGGGGTGGACGAAAACCGGCTGGTGACGGTCGAGAGCGTCGACCTTGCGCACGGCGTGAACCGGCTCGCACAGGATCAGGCGGACCTTGCGGCGTTGCGTGCAATTCCCGGCGTCGAGTCCGCCGTGGTGGTCGATGCGCTGCCATTCAACGGCAACAACTGGACAACCAGTGCGTCCATCACGGCGGATGGCTCAAGCGTCGCCAACATCCGCGTCTTCAACGGCAGCCCCGGCGAACTGCAGACCCTGGGCCTGAAGTTGATTGCTGGCCGCGATTTCCGCGCGGACGAATACGTGCCGAAACAGGGGGCGCACGGCGACAGCGGCCTCAAGCACGTGCCGGCGGTGATCGTCACGCAGCAGTTGGCCGAGCGCCTGTTTCCCGGCCAAAGTGCACTTGGCAAGGCGATCTATCCGTACAAGGAACCGGTGCGCATCGTAGGCGTCGTTGCGCACCTTTTGAACCCTGACGCCGGCGATGGCGCCGACAGCAACTTCAGCGCGCTGTTTCCGATGCTGCCGGGTGATCCGGATGTCACCTACGTGCTGCGCACCCAGCCGCAGGACCGCGCACGGGTGCTGAAACAGGCGACGGCCCTGCTGACCCGGCTGGACCCCAATCGCGTTCTGCGCCGCCCACAGACGTTCGCGCAAATGCGCGCCGACTACTTCCAGGGCGACCGCACGATGATGAGCCTGCTGATTGCCTCCGCGCTGGGTTTGTTGTTCGTGGCGGCGCTTGGCATCACGGGCCTCGCGAATTTCTGGGTGCAACAGCGCACCCGCAGCATCGGCATCCGGCGCGCGGTCGGTGCGACGCGCGCCGACATTCTGCATTACTTTCAGGTCGAGAATTTTCTGATCGTCACCTGGGGCGTCGTGCTCGGTGCGATCCTGGCGGTTGGAGTGAACCTGCTGTTGATGCACTTTTACGAATTGCCGCGCTTGCCGCTGTGGTACCTGCTGGTGGGTGCCGCGGCGCTGTGGGTGCTCGGCCAGTTGGCGGTGTTGTCGCCCGCAAGGCGCGCATCCAGGGTGCCACCGGTGGTGGCGACACGTTCGGTGTAGGAGGGCCGGCAGGTTCGACCGGGTTGCACGCTGCAACCAGCGGTCGCGCTTTCCGCGTGGGAGTTCTGGTCGCGCCTTCCGCGCAGGAATTCGGATCGAGCGTGCCGACCCTCCTACACGAAGCGCAAGGCGTGCCCTGCGCGGTCGAACGCGGCGAACTCGCCGACCCGCCCGTCGTTGATCGCATTGACCATGAAGCGCAGTGGCTGGTCGGCTTCATCGCTGTTCGGCGGGATGCCGCCGCGGCCTTCAAGGCTGCCCACGAACACGATGTCCCAGTGCTGGCCGGTGTTCGTGGACTCAGCCACCAGCGCCTGGAAATCCGTGACTTCATCGGGCGCCTTGTCGACGCACAGGCTGGGTTGCAGGTGGCCGCCATCGCCACGTTCGAAACTTGCGCGCTCGGCTGCCGTGGCGTGCTCACCGAGCTGACGCTCGGCAAACACGAACAGCAAGCGCTGCGGTTCCACCTGTTCGCGCGCGGCGCGCAGCAGGGCGTCGAAATCGTCAAGCGTGTCGGTAGCCATCCTGCGATTTTCGCACACGCAACGGGGTCGGCGGCTGACCGCGATCAGCGCCGCAGCAACACTTTCAACATGCGCCGGAAGCGCGCGCCGTAGGGCGGGTTGAGCAGACCGGTGCCGCTGAAGCGGGCCTGCCGGAATACCGGCTTCAGTTTCGAGAACGTGTCGAAGCCGAACTTGCCGTGGTAGCCACCCATGCCGGAATCGCCGACGCCGCCGATCGGCAGGTTTTGCTGGACGAAGTGGTACAAGGTGTCGTTGATGCTGACGCCGCCGGCCAGGTGCCGTTTCAGGACGCGCCGCTGCAAGGCCTTGTCGTGCTCGAACAGGTACAGCGCCAACGGGTGCGGGCGCGCGTCGATGAATTGCAGCGCTGCGTCGAGCGTGTCGTAGGGAACCAGCGGCAGCAACGGGCCGAAGATTTCCTCGCGCAGCACCCGGCTTTCCGGATCGACGTTCGTGAGCAGGGTCGGTGGCATGCGCCGCACGACATTACTGGTCGCCGTGGTGAGCGGATGCGCGAGGGCGCCGCGCCCGATTGCGTCGTCGCGCGTCGCGATCAGCCGCTCGTGCTGGCGATCCGTAATCACGCTGGCGTAGCTGGTGTCGTCCGCAAAATCCGGGTACAGGCGTGCGAAAACCTTTCGCGCAGCTTCGATGAACGCCTGCTCGCGATCACGCGGCAGCAATACATAATCCGGCGCGATGCAGGTCTGGCCGGCATTGACGCACTTGCCGTAGATGATGCGCTCGACCGCGTGTTCGAAATCCGCACCGGGGCCGATGATGGCCGGCGACTTGCCGCCCAGCTCCAGCGTCACGGGGGTCAGGTTGTTGGCTGCCGCGCGCATCACTTCGCGGCCGACCGACGTGGAGCCGGTGAACAACAGGTGGCCGAAAGGCAGTGCAGAGAATGCCCGCGCCACGTCCGGCCCGCCGTTCACCACCGTGACGACGCCATCGGGGAAACGGCGCGTGCACAGTTCGGCGAACAGTGCCGAAAAGTGCGGCGTGTATTCGCTCATCTTCACCATCGCGCGATTGCCCGCAGCCAATGCGTCGATGACCGGACCCACCGCAAGGAACAACGGATAGTTCCACGGCACGATGATGCCGACCACGCCCACCGGTTGTGCGATCAGC
Source organism: Rhodanobacteraceae bacterium (assembly GCA_035688305.1). Classification (GTDB taxonomy): domain Bacteria; phylum Pseudomonadota; class Gammaproteobacteria; order Xanthomonadales; family Rhodanobacteraceae; genus 66-474. The sequence goes on along the minus strand of DASSNC010000099.1, from coordinate 446 downwards.
ATGGTACGCGCGGGCAGGAACCAGAGCCCCGCAAAGCCGTGGCGCGGACGCATCCAGCGTCTGCCGTGGCGCAAGGCGTGGCGGATGAAGGTGAGCGACGGGAACAACTCCAGCAGTTGGGTTTCTTCGGTCGGGCGGCAGCCGAAGTCCGCATTGATGGCGCGGCAGATTGCGTCCTGGTTTTCCAGCAGCAGCGCGCGCAACGTGCGCAACCGTGCCGCGCGCGTGGCCCAGTCCGGGTAGGGTTCGCGCCGGTGCGCTTCGCGTTGTTGCTGCAACAACGCGGACAGATCACGTGCATGGGTCGTAGCGAGGTCCATGGCTTTCTTCAGTCCGTGTGGCGAGCCAGGATCAGTATTCCACACCTGGCGCCTGACGACCCGCCGCGCTCCGTGGCAGCCGCGCTGCGGCGGCTTGGTTGCACCTGGGTGACGCGCTTACGCCTT
>DASSNC010000081.1:0-14152 GCA_035688305.1 Rhodanobacteraceae bacterium | reverse complement strand
TCGAAGTGAAGCGCCACGGCAAGGTGCGTGGCGCCAAGCTGTACTACCTGCGTGGCCTGGAAGGCAAGGCGGCGCGTATTGCCGAAGACCTCGCGGCACGCGGCAAGCACGCGGCTGCCAGCGCCGAATAAGCGCGCTGCAGCGGCATCAAGAAAAACCGCGCGGAGCGATCCGCGCGGTTTTTTCGTGCCCGGTCGAAACGCCAGAATCGTCAGCGCGGGGTAGTACGCGGGGCTGCGCAGGCGCGCCCATCTGGAAGCAACCGCCGCCGCCGACATCAAGCCGACCGATGATGAGTTCGAAGCGCCGGGCGAAATCCCGCACAACGGCAAGCACGCGTGGGCAGGAGTGCCGAGTTCCACGCGCTTGCCGCCAGCGATCCCGAGTGGGATGATCGCAGCGGGGATACACCGCAGATGCTGAAACCCGACGCGATTACGTTGCAGAGTTGGACGGCGCGGCCGGCGCACGCCGTTGGTCTCAAGTTGCGTATGAGTACGGAGGAGTTTCCAGACACAGGACCAGGCGGCGGGATTACGCGGCACTTTGCGTTCGGCATAAAAGTCAGGCAATGTCATGAACGGTGATCAGGACATCAACCGCTATTTCAGCGGCCCGGTTTACCGGATCTTCTCAGGCCTGTTCGGAGTCTTTCTGGTGGCGTTAGGCATCGGTGTGATTTTTTTCGGGGTAGTCAGTCTTCCCATTCGCATCGGCGCTGGCCTGCTGATCACCTTGCTGGGCGCGGAAACACTTTGGTCTGCCATTCAGTCAAAGCAGTCGTGGCTGGCCAAACTTGGCCCTTTCATTTGACGGACTGCCATTGCCTGACAAATCGTTCAAGACGAACTTGTCTCGCTCAACCAAACACATGGCATATGGAGACCTGATTAGCGCGCATCCTCAGCCAGCTTTTCCCTTCTCCCCCCGGGAGAAGGTGGCGCGCAGCGCCGGATGAGGGTTCGGCTTCGCGCCGGACGGGATGCCAACGTCGGTCAGCGACTTTTCGCGTAGGCGTACCCTCACCCGCCCCTTCGGGGCACCCTCTCCCACAGGGAGAGGGGAATCCGTCAGCTGAGACTCGAGGTTAATCAGGTATGAAGATTGCCGTGTGCTTGGTTCCGCTACGCAAGTCGGCTCAATTCGTGTCAGAAAAGTTTTTACAGCAGCGTAGATACTTGTGCCCGACATCCCGATCCGGAGAGCGCGCTGCACGCGTCGCTGATTTCGGGCGTCGGGCCTTGATACAGACAATACCGGGAGGTGGCTTATGACAGGCAAGACAGCAGCACAACTTGTTCAGGATGCAAAGAGTCGCATCGAGAATCTCTCGCCGGATCAGGTACAGGCCGAGATGGCTTCGGGCAACGTCACGCTTGTGGATATTCGGGATGCCCCGGAGTTGTCCAATGGCACGATCGCGGGCGCCGTGCATGCCTCACGCGGAATGCTGGAGTTCTATGCCGACCCAGGCAGTCCATACCACAAGGCAGAGCTCAACCCGGACCATCGAGTCATCCTGCATTGCGCATCGGGTGGCCGCTCTGCGCTTGCCGTTTTGGCCTTGCGTGAGCTTGGGTACACGAACGTGGCGCATCTTGATGGCGGGTTCAAAGCCTGGCGAGAGGCTGGCAAGCCGATATGCGATTAGTTGCGGCCAGCGGCCTGACAACGCAATTCGGCAGGTCCGCCAAGCGCGCCGCCGAGTTCGGGCATCAGGTTTCAACCGCGAATTTTTTCCAGTCAAACACAAACAGGAGGAAGCAATGCGTTCGATAGTGATTCTGGTCGCTGCTCTTAGCCTTGCCGGTTGTGGAACCGTGCAGTTCAAGCCAGCCGAGTACCCGCTTCGTGCAGGTTTGATTGCACCGATGCCGGTGAAGGGGCAAACCGAAGTGTCGAACGTGCAGTCGCAGACCGAGCCGGTGATTGTGTCCTCCTACGGCGGTACCAGCTTGAGCTCGAATTTGAACGCGATCACCGAACTCATGGTGAAGCAGACTCGCGAAGAACTTGCCAAGGCGGCCCAGCCCGAGCCCGGCGCCGCGAAAACGATCGAGCTCAAAGTCAATTCGCTGGTGAGCAACTACAAGTTTTTCTACTACCACAGCCAGTTGCACTTCGACGCCAAGCTTGGAAACGGCACGGTCGTTTCGATGAACGTGCCGCACTCCAGCGGTGACCTGAGGCAGGATCTTGACGGCTGCATTGCCGAGAGCGTGATGAAGCTGCTCAACGATCCGCGGGTGCGGGCGTATCTTGCGGAGTAGTTGCAACCCGAAAACAGGGGCCGGGTTGCACGCTTGCCTTGCGTCAGCCCGTGTCCCGGACCCAGCGGGTTTTGTCGCACGCGCGTAGCCAGCGGCTTGCGCCTGGTCGTTGACGCTTCGTGTCACCCGGGGTTCTACCCCGATTCCGTGGACACTTCCAAGTAAGCTCACCGGAGCAGGAGGAGTGTCATGGTGCAACGTCGGAAGTTCAGTGCAGAGTTCAAGCGGGAGGCGGTCGAGCTGACGCATCGCCCGCAGGCGTCGGTCAGCCAGGTGGCGCAGGAGTTGGGCGTCAACGCCAACGTCCTGAGCCGTTGGCGACGTGAGCAGGTCAAGCCAGGCAAGGCGTTCAGTGGTGCCGGGGTGCCGCGGGATGAGGAGCTGGCGGCCCTGCGGCGTGAGCTGAGCCGGGTAAAGAAGGAGAGAGATTTTTTGCGCGATGCGGCGGCGTTCTTCGCCAAGGAATCGTCGTGAGGTACGCGGCGATCCGGCGCCACCGCGACGAGTACCCGATTCGTTTGATGTGCCGGTGTTTGAAAGTGTCGCGCAGTGGCTACCACGCGTGGCAGGGTCGGGCTCCAAGCAAACGAGCGCAAGCCAACGCACGCCTGTTGGAACGCATGCGCCAGATCCACGCCGAGGGTGATGGGGTGATCGGCATGCCGCGGATGCACGAACGGCTGGCGTTCGAGGGCGAGTCCGCCAGCCGCAACCGGGTGGCCCGGTTGATGGCCGGTGCGGGCCTCTACGGCGTCCCGCAGCGCCGTCGCTGGCAGCGCAAGCGTACCGGCGCCCGACCCAGCCTCGTGCGCGATCAGTTGGCCCGAGACTTCGTGGCGCTGGAACCCAACACCAAGTGGGTGACCGACATCACCTACATTCGCACGGGCGAGGGCTGGTTGTACCTGTGCGTGGTACTCGACCTCTTCAGCAAGAAGGTCGTCGGCTGGGCGATGGACACGATCCAGGATCGCAACTTGGTGCTGCGAGCCGTGCTGATGGCGCTATGGCAACGCGGGGACCGCAGGCAAGCGGTCGTCTTGCACTCCGACCACGGCACGCAATTTACCTGCGAGGAGTATCAGCAGTTCCTGGCCGGCCACAACCTCGTGAGCAGCATGAGTGCAGTCGGCCACTGCGGTGACAATGCAGCTGCCGAGGGCTTCTTCGGGATGCTCAAGCGCGAACGCGTGAACCGTCGTCACTACCGGACGATCGACGAAGCTCGCAGCGACGTGTTCGATTACATCGAGCGGTTCCACAATCCAAGGATGCAACAACGGCTGGACGCCGAGGATCAGAAGTTCTTAGCCTTAACCCAACTGTCCACGAAAAAGGGGTAGAACCCTGGCGTCATCCACCCTCCGAAGACGCGTCCGTGCCTCCCCTTTGTGTAACTTCGCTTCGCACTGATAGGGAAAACAATATGTGCTTGCGTGGCGGGGAGCTCGTTCTCAACATAGATTCCGACTTGAAAACGGATATGCCTGTTTTCCTCCGCCCATCGATAGAAAGCAAAGATTGTCTTCAAGGACGCATTCACGCGTCCGGTAGAAATTTCCTTTGAGCGGCGCAAGTGCTCGCGCCACAAGATCAGAAACTCATCGTCGACTGACTGCCAGGCTCGGCGGTAGCGCTTACAAAAGCGTAGGAAAGGTCGGATTATCTTGGCGTACTCACGCGCACTGCTGGTTGCTACCCCATAGTCGACCACGAGAGTGCGCAACCAATCCGACGCAACCTCATCGACACCATCGGGCCAAACCAATGTCGGAATACCAACCCAAAATTGCCCCTTGATCTTGCAAGCAGTATTGGTGTCAATGATCAGTCCTGTGTTGGGATCCGAGCCGTGCAAGTAACACCTCCATAGCAGCGACAATTGCGGTCGAAGTAACGCTTCGCCGTCAGCTTGTAAGTGGATTGAGCCGCTATTCTTCTCGGCGACGCGCAGCATCGGATAGCCTAGCAAGCCCCGAGCCCCAACACACCATACGCTTGCTCACCGAGCTATAGGAGTGGGTTCTGCTCACCGCTTCGTTCTCGCCAAGGCCGCGGGGCGAAGTTAGCTCCTGGCCGAGAGGCTCACCCAGGCACGCAGCGGCTCGGACATTTAGTTGTATTTGGATACGGAAATCGGCTGACCGGGACGACGCCGATACACAGGCACCAGCTTGAGACGACGTATCCATTCGGGCTTGGCTTGACTGCTGTCAAAGTGCACGATGTCTACCGGCAGGCCGAGCTGTTCCGTGACGCGATGAAGCGCAACAGCCGCGGCCCTGGCTTCACGGTCTTCCCTGTCCGCGCGACCGCCGAGCACGATCATCAAACTGTCCGGTCGATCCGACGTTCGCCACTTCAAGCCTGCGACGTATGCCATCTCAACACTGTGAATCTTCGGGAGCGACCTTTTCATGGCCTTAACGAGCGCTGGCGGGACTTTGCCCAATTTGAAGCATTGGGTTTGGCCGTCTTCGAAGTGGGCCTTCTGAATCGGTGCGATGGTGCCACTTGCGAGCAATTCGCCGATCTCCTCCGGATACAGCGTGCACCGGACATCGTTCGGATTGATCATCACGGCGGTGCCGCGAATGATTTCGAGCATTTCCCTGCCCGTCCCCTCTACCAGCCGGACATTGCCGCGCGCTGCGAATTCAGCCTTTGCCTTGTCCGTGAAAACAGGGACCACATACGAACCGTCATCCGGGCTCTTGAACATGACGAGGCGCAATCGTTCCGACTTATCGTCGATCAGCGTATGTGCGTACATCGTGGCATCAAGCAAGGTCTGAAACAGCTCTGGCTCTCGACTGGGATCCTTTGCTGCGGCTTCAATCAGACGATCTAGCCCGATCGCCGAGGCGCCCTTCCCCTCGGTTACTAGCGCTGGGACGACCTCCATGGCCACTTAGTCCTCCTCGGGCGTATTCAACGCTCCACCAGGCCGCGAGCGCCTGACGCGCCGGGCCTTGAAAACATCTGCGAACCGGTCGATGAATTCAGTCATGGAGCCCTTGTAGCGCAGGGCGTCGCCGCTGAGCGTCACGCTAAGTTCGCGTGCAATGTCGGTGGCGTAGCGCATCTGTTTTTCCGTCGGCGGCTGAAGATCCCAGTCGAGACACTGTGTCAATCCTTCGGCAACACAAATCGCGACACGCTCGCTGAGGACTACGGTGTTGTAAGTCACGGCCGCTCGATCGAATTGCAAACGCCAAGCCTCAAGGAGGCTGTCCTTGATCGGTAGGTCTATCCGGTCGTATTCGTCGAGGACCAGCTGCAGCGGCATCGGCCTCACCCTTGCCGGGTACGGGTTACAGGTTGCGTCTTATACTACGTAATTCGTAGTATCTAAGGCAAGGCAAAGTTACGAACCTCGTAGGGGTCTCCCCCTGCCCGGTTCGGATCGTGCCCCAGAAAATCGGCCCGCTGGCTGTCTTCTCGAAACGTCTCAAGCAGGCCCGGGAGCGAAAAGGGTTGTCGCAGAAGCAACTCGGAATCACCGCCGGGCTGGATCGTTTTGTGGCCAGTACACGCATCAACCGATACGAACGCGGCGTGCACCAACCGGACCCGGTGACGGTCCAGCGGCTGGCAGACGCTCTAGGTGTGCCAGCCGCGTACCTGTTCGCCAGTGACGAGCGCTTGGCCCGAATGATCCTGGCGTTCAGCTCGCTGCCTGCCAAGGCCCAAGATAGCGCGATAGCCGAATTAGAGCGGGCGGCGGAGCGCCGCTAATGGATCAAAACCGGTTGGCCCGGTGTGGCGCCCTCTCCTCGCATCCCCCACAATCTGGGCTTCACCGTAACGCAGGGGAGTCATGAACCAGCAAAGCCTTTCCGCCTTCATCTGGTCGGTGGCCGACCTGCTGCGCGGCGACTACAAGCAATCCGAATACGGGCGCGTGATCCTGCCGTTCACCGTGTTGCGGCGCCTCGACTGCGTGCTGGCGCCGACCAAGGCCGCGGTGCTGAAGGAACACGCCGAGCGTAAAAAGGCTGGCGTCAATCCGGAACCGTTCCTGCTGCGCAAGGCTGGCACCAGCTTCTACAACACCTCGCCGCTCGACATGAAAACCCTGGCCGGCGACCAGGACAACATCCGCGCCAACCTCTTCAGCTACATACAGGCGTTCTCGTCCGACGCACGCGACATCTTCGAGGCCTTCGACTTCCATGCACAGGTCGATCGGCTCGACAAGGCCAAGCTGCTGTACCTCGTCACCGAGAAGTTCGCCCAGGTGGACCTGCACCCGGATGCGGTGGACAACCGCCAGATGGGGCTGGTGTTCGAGGAACTCATCCGCAAGTTCGCCGAGCTTTCCAACGAAACCGCCGGCGAACACTTCACCCCACGCGACGTGATCCGCCTGATGGTGAACCTGCTGTTCATCGAGGACAACGACGTGCTCACCGCCGGCAACGCGGCCGTGCGCACGCTGTATGACCCGACGGCCGGCACCGGCGGCATGTTGTCGATCGCCGAGGAATTCCTGCGCGAACACAACCCGCGCGCCAGCCTCACCGCGTATGGGCAGGAACTCAACCCCGAGTCCTACGCCATCTGCAAGGGCGACATGCTGATCAAGGGCCAGGGCGTTGCGAACATCGCCTTCGGCAACACGCTCAGCGACGATGCCTTCCTGCACCGCACGTTCGACTACATGCTGTCCAATCCGCCGTTCGGCGTGGAGTGGAAGAAGGTCGAAAAGGAAGTGCGACGCGAGCACGAGAGCCAAGGCTTCAACGGCCGCTTCGGCCCCGGCCTGCCGCGCATTTCCGACGGCTCCATGCTGTTCCTGCTGCACCTCGTCGCCAAGATGCGCCCGGTCAACGAAGGCGGCTGCCGCTTCGGCATCGTGCTGAACGGCTCCCCGCTGTTCACAGGCGGCGCCGGCAGCGGCGAATCGGAAATCCGCCGCTACGTGCTTGAAAACGACTTGCTGGAAGCCATTGTCGGCCTGCCCACCGACATGTTCTACAACACCGGCATCAGCACCTACGTCTGGATCGTCAGCAACCGCAAGCCGGCCGCGCGCAAGGGCAAGGTGCAACTCATCGACGCCAGCGCGTTCTGGCAGAAGATGCGCAAGAGCCTCGGCAGCAAGCGCAAGGAATTGTCGGACGAACACATCGACGAGATCACCCGCCTGTTCGGCGCGTTCAAGAACGCTGACAAGGACGGCAAACCCGTCAGCCGCATCTTCAAGACCACCAATTTCGGCTACCGCACCATCACCGTCGAACGCCCGCAGCGAGACGAAGCCGGCAAGATCGTGCTCGGCAGCAAGGGCAAGCAGAAAGGCAAGCCGCAACCGGACACCAAACTGCGCGACACTGAAAATGTGCCGTTGGATGAGAACGTGGATGCCTACTTCGAACGCGAGGTGAAGCCCTACGCGCCCGACGCGTGGATCGACCACGACAAGACCAGGGTCGGCTACGAAATTCCCTTCAATCGCCACTTCTACGTGTTCCAGCCACCGCGGCCATTGGAAGAAATCGACGCCGAACTGAAACAGACCACCGACCGCATCGTGCAGATGATCGCGGAGCTGTCGGCGTGAGTACAGTCGCGCCCGAAAAGTCGTGTGCGACCGCAACTCATGCTCGTCGTCCCGGCGAAGGCCGGGACCCAGTGCCGTTCCCGCGTTACCTGGAATACAAGGACAGCGGCGTTGCGTGGCTTGGCGAAGTACCGGCGCATTGGGATCTGTGTAGCTTGCGGCGTCGGGTGGCAATGAACCCTTCGAAATCCGAAATCGCAACGCTTGATCGCGATTTAGAAATTTCATTCTTGCCGATGGAAGCCGTTGGCGAGCAAGGGCAGCTTGATCTTGATCGAAAGCGACCGATTCGTGAAGTCGAAAATGGGTACACGTACTTTCATGATGGGGATGTCGCTTTTGCAAAGATCACCCCATGCTTCGAAAATGGCAAAGGCGCTCTTATGCGGGGCCTGACGAATGGCGTGGGGTTCGGCACCACCGAACTAACAGTCATTCGCTCAAAGCCAGAACTGCTCTACCCGGAATTCTTGGATTGGCTTCTTCGAACCGTCGAGTTTCGCGGACAGGGCGAAGCAAGCATGTACGGAGCGGGTGGTCAGAAGCGCGTGCCAGATGACTTCGTGCGCGATTTCCGCGCTGCTTTTCCGCCCGCTCATGAACAAGTCGCCATCGCCGCCTTCCTCGACCGCGAAACCGCCAAGATCGACGCGCTGATCGCGGAGCAGGAGAGATTGGTTGCGCTGCTGAAGGAGAAGCGCCAGGCGCTGATCTCCCACGCCGTTACCAAAGGCCTCGACCCCAACGCCCCGATGAAGGACTCCGGCATCGAATGGCTGGGCCAGGTGCCCGCGCATTGGGACATTCTACCGATCAAACGCGACATTGCTTTTATTACCAGCGGGTCGCGCGGTTGGGCGGAACATTACGCTGATGATGGAGAGCTGTTTCTCCGGATCGGGAACCTTGCGCGCGAAACGATTGATCTCGATCTAACCGACCTGCAACGGGTTTCTGTTCCCGACGGTGCGGAGGGCGCGCGAACGAAGGTCGTTCCCGGCGATGTGCTCTTTTCGATCACCGCATATCTCGGCTCGATCGCCATCGCACCTGCTGGGCTGGAGCCGGCATATGTGAGTCAACACATTGCGCTGGTGAGGTTCCGCCAGCATAGGCTTCTCCCGCGCTGGGTCGGATACGTAACGCTGTCGGTCATCGGCAAAACCTACCTTGAGGCGCAGGCCTACGGCGGCACAAAGATTCAACTCGGGCTTGACGACGTTGCAAATCTTCCCGCCACTGCGCCATCGCTCGAAGAGCAGACCGCAATCATTGAATTTCTGGATGGTGCGATCACGAAATTTGATGGACTCGCAAGGCAAGTTGAAGTTGCGATCAATCTTCTAAAAGAACGCCGTGCCGCCCTGATCTCCGCCGCCGTCACCGGCAAGATCGACGTGCGTGACGTCGCCCCCGTTGAAGTAGCGCACGGCAACTCGACAGCCTGAATAGAATGGCGACCAGCGTGTTGGCGTAGTTGCCAACAGTCGTGGGTGTTGGTATGTTGGCCAACATGGAAGCCACGCTGCTGCTGCGCGAGCGACAGGCGCTGACCACGACTGCGTTCGTGGAGCTGGTCGTCTGGCGGCTGCCGCAGCCTGCGCCGGGCAGCGTGCATGGTTTCAAATACCGCCTCGCGCTGATTGCCGATGGCGTGTGCGTGTTGCGCTACGACAACGAGAGCGGCAAGGGCGACCACAAACATGTTGCAGGTCGCGAGGTGCCGTACCGCTTTCGCGGGTTGGAAAAGTTGCAGGCGGATTTCTGGTCGAATGTGGAAGCATGGGAGTCCAAGTCATGAAAACCGTCACGTTGGGCGTTTCTTCGCGGGCCGCAAGCAAGCGCCGGCTGGCGCGCGCACTGGCCGGCGATGCGCAAGGCGAATTCATCACCTTCGCCAGCGTCGATCTGCTGTGGAAGGTCCTCAGCGTCAAGCGCTGGGAAATCCTGCACACGATGACCGGGCAGGGCGAGCTGTCCATCCGCGAAGTCGCACGCCGGGTTCAGCGCGACGTGAAAAGCGTGCACGGTGACGTGAAGGCATTGGTCGATGCAGGCGTGGTGGAACGCACGGAGCGGGGCGTGCTGTTTCCCTACGACGCCGTGCATGTCGATTTCACGCTCAAGGCTGCGTAAGGTGCAATGGCCGACGCCTTCGGATGCCAGGTCGTGTGACGATCGACGTGCGGGACAAAGCTGCGTCCAAGGAACGGGACGAATCACGCGCCATTGCTGGTCTTATGGGTCATAGCGCATAAGCTCTAGATATGCGTCAAATCCGATATTGACGTTTTATCGAAAATAACGCATAGTGCCGCGCAAGGAGACGAGCCATGTCCGACCTTGCCCGCACCCCCAGACAGATCGGCACGGTCATTCGCCGCAACCGCAAGCGCCTGGCCTGGAGCCAGAGCCAGTTGGGCGAGCGCGCGGGTTTGCGCCAGGAAACGATCTCGCTGATCGAGAACGGCAATCCAGCCGTCCGGCTGGATACGCTGCTTGCGGTGCTTGCCGCGCTGGAACTGGAGTTCCGGATCGCCGCCCGCAGCCGCAACGCCAGCGTCGACGATCTGGTCGGATGATGGCCAGGACCCGCCGACACCCGCCGCTGCGCGTTTACCAGAACGATCGGCTGGTCGGACAACTGCTGAAGCAGTCCAGCGGCGCGATCGAGTTTCGCTACGACCGCGGCTGGCTGGACCGCAGCACGGCCTTTCCGGTTTCGCTTTCGCTGCCCTTGCGCGAGGAGCCCTGGCGCGGGGAACCCGTGGTGGCTGTCTTCGAAAACCTGTTGCCGGATTCGACCGCCCTGCGAAGACGCGTGGCCGAGAAAGTCGGCGCCGCCGGTTCCGACGCCTACAGCCTGCTGGCCGCGATCGGCCGGGACTGCGTTGGCGCCCTGCAATTCGTCGCCGACGATGCCACGCAGCCGGCCCCTGCAACGCCGCCCTTCGGGGAAGCGCTCGACGACGATGGCATCGAGAAGCTGCTCAAGTCACTCGCGCAAGCCCCGCTGGGACTTTCCCGCGATGACGCGTTCCGGATTTCGGTTGCGGGTGCGCAGGAAAAGACCGCGTTGCTGCGACTCGACGATCAATGGATCAAGCCGCACGGAACCACGCCCACCACGCATCTGTTCAAGACGCAGATCGGGCAACTGCCCAATGGCATCGACCTGTCGAACAGCGTCGAAAACGAGTTCTACTGTCTGCGGTTGCTCCATCACCTCGGTCTGCGCGTCAACAACGCGCAGATCATGACGTTTGGCCGAACCAAGGCCCTGGTCGTCGAACGGTTCGACCGGATCTGGAGCAATGGCCGCCTGATCCGCCTGCCGCAGGAAGACTGTTGCCAGGCGCTGTCCGTGCCACCGGCGCGCAAGTACCAGAGCGACGGCGGTCCCGGCATGCTGGCGATCGCGGCGTTGCTCAAGGGCGCCGATTCGCCGGCGGACGACCATCGCACGTTGTTTCAGGCGCAATTGGCCTTCTGGCTGATCGGCGCAACCGATGGCCACGCCAAGAACTTCAGCATTTTTCTGCGTCCCGGCGGAGGCTATGCGTTGACACCGCTCTACGACGTGCTGACCGCGCAGCCCAGCCTCGATGCAGGCCAGGTCCAGCGCAAGCAGATGAAGCTCGCGATGTCGATCGGCACCAACCGCCACTACCGCATCGACGAAATCCAGACCCGGCATTTTTTCCAGACGGGCGATGCCGCAGGCCTTTCGAGAAAGCTGATCCGGGATGCCATCGAAGCTGTCGCAACCCGAATGGACGATGCCCTGCGTTCGATCGAAGCTGAACTCCCGGCCGATTTCCCGGCGAGCCTGCACGATTTCGTCAGCGCAGGTGTCCGGCGCCGCATGCAGATTCTGCGCGCGGGCCTCGACCATTCGACTTGATAGGATTCTTGCGCACGGCGACATCGCTTCACCTTGGCTCAACAAAGTCACTGGATTCCCGCTTTCGCGGGAATGACGAAAGAGGCGCTTGATCAACGGTTCTGTGCAAAGCGATCAAAGGGGGTTTTGCGGGTGAGCCTGCACACCGAAATCCATTTCGAGGACGACATCTGCGCGCACCTGGCCGCGCGCGGCTGGCTGCATGACGCCAAGGATGCGGCGCGCTATGACCGTGCCCGGGCGTTGTTTCCGCCCGACGTGATCGCATGGGTGCAGGCGACGCAACCCGGAGCCTGGGAAACGCTGGCGAAGAATCACGGTGCCACCGCGGAGGCGGTGCTGCTGGACCGAATTCGCAAGCAACTGGATGAACGCGGCACGCTGGATGTGCTGCGCCACGGCGTGGACATGATCGGCTTGCGTCGTCCGCTGGCGCTGGCGCAGTTCAAACCCGCGCTCGCGATGAACCCCGATCTGCAGGCGCGCCATGCGGCCAACCGCCTGCGCGTGGTGCGGCAGGTGCATTACTCGCTGCACAACGAAGGCTGCCTTGACCTGGTGATGTTCCTCAACGGCATTCCGGTCGCGACGGTGGAGTTGAAGACCGACTTCACCCAGAGCGTGCAGGATGCGGTGGATCAGTATCGCTTCGACCGTAATCCGCGGCCCAAGGGGCAGCCCACGGTCGAACCGCTGCTGGGTTTTCCCGGCGGTGCGCTCGTGCATTTCGCGGTCAGCAGCAGCGAAGTGGAGATGACCACGCGGCTGGCCGGCGCGGCGACGGCGTTCCTGCCGTTCAATCGCGGCGATCACGGTGGCAAGGGCAACCCGGTGAACCCCGGCGGCTATCGCACCGCGTACCTGTGGGAGCAGGTATGGCAGCGCGACAGTTGGCTGGAGATCATCGGCCGTTACCTGGTCACGCCGCGCGACGACAAGAAGCGGATCAAGGCGCTGATCTTTCCGCGCTATCACCAGCTCGATGCGACCCGCAAGCTGGTCGCGGACGTGTATGCCAAGGGCGCCGGGCAGAAATATCTGATCCAGCACTCGGCCGGTTCCGGCAAAACCAATTCGATCGCATGGACGGCGCACTTCCTGGCCGACCTGCACGATGCCGACAACAGGAAGGTGTTCGACACCGTGCTGGTGGTGAGCGACCGCAACGTGCTGGATGCACAGCTGCGCGATGCCGTGTTCGATTTCGAGCGCACCACCGGCGTGGTCGAGGTCGTCACGGGTGAAAGCGCGGCCAAGAGCGCGGAACTCGCCAGGGCGCTGGCGGGCGGCAAGAAGATCGTGGTCTGCACGATCCAGACTTTTCCGTTTGCCCTCAAGACCGTGCAGGAACTGGCTGCGACGCAGGGCAAGCGCTTCGCGGTGATCGCCGACGAGGCGCACAGCTCGCAGACGGGCGAGGCCGCATCGAAGTTGCGTCAGGTGTTGTCAGCCGAAGAACTGCGGGAACTCGAAGACGGCGGCGAGATCGATACCGAGGACATGCTGGCCGCGCAGATGGCGGCGCGCGCGAGCACCGCCGGCGTGACCTACGTGGCCTTCACCGCGACGCCGAAGGCGAAGACGATGGAGCTGTTCGGCACACGGCCCGATCCCTCGCGGCCCGCGGGCGACGACAACAAGCCCGCGCCGTTCCACATCTATTCGATGCGGCAGGCGATCGAGGAGGAATTCATCCTCGACGTGCTGGAGAACTACACGCCGTACAAGCTTGCGTTCAGGCTGGCCAACCAGGGCAAGGAATGGGACGAGAAGGAGGTCGAGGTCAACTCGGCCCTGAAGGGCATCATGCGCTGGGTGCGGCTGCACCCGTACAACATCGCGCAGAAGGTGCAGATCGTGGTCGAGCATTTCCGCGAGAACGTCGCGCCGCTGCTGTCGGGCCACGCCAAGGCGATGGTGGTGGTGACCAGCCGCGTGGAGGCGGTGCGCTGGCAGCTCGCGATCGACAAGTACATCAAGGGTCGCGGCTATCCGATCGGTACGCTGGTGGCGTTTTCGGGCGAGGTGCACGACCCGGAATCTGGCCCCGATGCCTTCACGGAAAACAGCCCGTCATTGAATCCGAACCTGCGCCGTCGCGACATGCGCGAGGCGTTCGCGACCGACGAGTATCAAATCCTGCTGGTCGCCAACAAGTTCCAGACCGGCTTCGACCAGCCGCTGCTGTGCGGCATGTACGTGGACAAGCGCCTGGCCGGCATCCAGGCGGTGCAGACGCTGTCACGCCTCAATCGTGCGTACCGCGGGCCGTTCGGCAAGAAGGACACCACCTACGTGCTGGATTTCGTCAACGACCCGCAGGAAATCCTGCAGGCGTTCAAGACCTATTACGAGACCGCCGAACTGGAGCACGTCACCGATCCGAACATGGTCTACGACCTGCTCGCGCAA
>DASSNC010000059.1:0-11481 GCA_035688305.1 Rhodanobacteraceae bacterium | reverse complement strand
CGGTAATGGTCGGCCTTGTACGGGCCTTCCACCGGCACGCCGAGATAGTCGGCCTGGTCCTGCGTAAGCCTGGTGAGCTTCACGCCGATCTGCTCCAGGTGCAAGCGCGCGACTTCCTCGTCGAGCTTCTTGGGCAGGCGGTAGACCTTCTTTTCGTACTTGTCCTTGTTGGTCCACAGGTCGATCTGCGCGAGGGTCTGGTTCGAAAACGAATTGGACATCACGAATGCCGGGTGGCCATGCGCACAGCCGAGGTTGACGAGGCGCCCTTCGGCCAGCAGGTACATGTCGTGCCCGTCGGGGAAGATGTAGCGGTCGACCTGCGGCTTGATGTTTTCGTGCTTGACACCTGCGGCCTGCTGCAGGCGATCGACCTGGATTTCGTTGTCGAAGTGGCCGATGTTGCAGACCAGTGCATGGGTCTTCATCTTCTGCATGTGTTCGAGCGTGATGATGTCGCGATTGCCGGTGGTGGTGACGTAGATGTCGCCCTCACCGAGCGTATCTTCGACAGTCGCGACCTGGAAGCCTTCCATCGCGGCCTGCAGCGCGCAGATCGGATCGACCTCGGTGACGATCACGCGCGCGCCGAAGCCCTTCAGCGAATGCGCGCAGCCCTTTCCGACATCGCCATAACCGCACACCACCGCGACCTTGCCCGCGATCATCAGGTCGGTGGCGCGCTTGATGCCGTCGGCCAGTGATTCACGGCAGCCGTACAGGTTGTCGAACTTGGATTTGGTGACCGAGTCGTTGACGTTGATCGCCGGCACCAGCAACTTGCCGGCCTCGGCGATCTGGTACAAGCGATGCACGCCGGTGGTGGTTTCTTCGGACACGCCACGCCATTCGGACGCGACCTTCTTCCAGAAGCCAGGGCGCTCGTCACGGGTTTTCTTCAAAAGATCCTTGATGACCTGTTCTTCGTGATTTGCACCGGGTTCGTCCACCCACTTGGCGCCGTCTTCCATCTCGACGCCCTTGTGGATCAGCAGCGTTGCGTCGCCGCCATCGTCGACGATCAGCTCCGGGCCGCGCTGGCCGGGATGGGTGAGCGCGTCCAGCGTGCAATCCCAATATTCTTCAAGTGTTTCGCCCTTCCACGCGAACACCGGCACGCCGCTGACGGCGATCGCGGCGGCGCAGTCGTCCTGGGTCGAGAAGATGTTGCACGAAGCCCAGCGCACCGATGCGCCCAGCGCGGTGAGGGTTTCGATCAGCACCGCGGTCTCCTTGGTCATGTGCAGGGAACCGGTGACGCGCACGCCTTGCAGCGGCTTTTGCGGTGCGTAGCGGGCGCGGATCTGCATCAGGCCGGGCATTTCCTGCTCGGCCATGGCGATGCGTTTGCGGCCCAGGTCGGCGAGTGACACGTCGCGGACCTTGAAGTCTTGGGAGGCTGAATCTTTGACGACGGCGTTCATGGGTTGTCTCCGGGTATACGGGCGCTGTTGCAGGGAGTAGTCGCCGAGCCTGACCCATGGCGTGGAGTGGCCGCACAAGCCCATGTGGCCTGGCGATGAAGACCTCCGCGCCGAACGGGTTGCAACGCCCCTCGGCGAATCGTGCATTATATCGGTTTGTCGCGATGGAAAGATGAAGCGGATCCCGGGCTGCGTCGTGGTTCGGGGCCCATGTCGCATCAGGAAGACCACGCCATCCACGAGGAGCTGCCATGACCCGGTCAACGATCTATCCCGAGGACCGCCGCGACATTGCCTATTCGCCGCACGACGAGCCGCTGCGCGCGGACGTGCGCGAGCTGGGTGCGCTGGTTGGCGACATGCTGGCCGAGCAGGATGGCGATGCGTTTTTCGAGCGTGTCGAGCAGGTACGCACGGCGGCAATCCAGCGGCGCGTGTCGGGCGCGGGTGTCGCCGCGCTGGCAAGTCTGCTGGACGGTGCCGAGCCCGGGCCTGCCGGGATGCTGGCGCGCGCGTTTGCGACGTGGTTCGGGGTCGTCAACACCGCCGAACGCGTGCACCGGATCCGACGCCACCGCGACTACCAGTGCGCCGGTGCGACGGCGCAGCCCGAATCGCTGGGCGATGTGCTGGAGACCCTCAAGTCACGCGGCGTCGGTGCGGACGAACTGCTGGACTGGATCGCGCGACTGGACATCGAGCCGGTGTTCACCGCGCATCCCACCGAAGCAGTGCGGCGATCCATGCTGGAAAAGGAACAGGACATCGTGCGCGCGCTGGCCGACCAGTTCGACACGGCGCGCACGCCGCGCGAACGCCTGATCGACCGTGAGCGCCTGCGCATGGCGCTCACCTCCGGGTGGCAAACCGCCGAGGCGTCCAATGTGCGGCCCAGCGTGCAGGACGAGTTCGACCACATCGGCTTTTACCTCTCCGATCCCTTGTATCGGGTGGTGCCGGTGTTCTACGAAACCTTCCGCCACGAGTTGCAGCGCGTGTACGGCGTCGAGGCCGAATTGCCGCGCCTGCTGCGCTTCGGCTCGTGGGTGGGTGGTGACATGGATGGCAACCCCAACGTGGGTGCCGACACCATCGACGCAACCCTGCGTGCGCAGCGCGCGCTGGTGCTGGAACGCTACCGCGCCGATTGCGCTTCGCTGGCGCGGGAGCTGAGCCAGACCGACGACCGCGTACAAGTGTCGAGCGGCGTGCGCGAGCGCCTCGCGCTGTACCGCGAACGCCTGCCGGAAGCGGCGGCGCAGATTCGTCCGCGGCACGCCAACATGCCGTATCGTTGTGTGCTGACCCTGATGCATGCGCGCTTGCAGGCGACGGAGGATGATGCGCCGGTGGGTTATGCCGGCGCCGATGAGTTCGAGGCCGATGTCGCCCTGATCGGCGAAAGTCTCAAAACCAACAAGGGCGCGAATGCGGGGTTGTTCGCGGTGCGCCGTTTGCTGTGGCGGGTGCGCACCTTCGGATTTCACCTTGCGCGCCTCGACGTGCGCCAGGACGCGCGTGTGCACGACGATGTGCTGGCGATATTGCTGGGCGATACCGACTGGGTTGGGCGCGATTCCACGGCGCGCGCCGAGCGCCTGCGTCCGTTCGCGGCGGGTGCGGCGCAATTCGGCGCGAGCGATGACGAAGCCGTGGCGCGGATCCGCGACGTATTCGCGACGCTCGCCGATGCACGCACGCGTTACGGCAATGACGCCACCGGTCCATACATCATTTCGATGGCGCGTTCGGCCGCGGACGTGCTGGCGGTGCTGGCGCTGGCGCGGAACGGCGGATTGGTGGAGGCCGCGGGAGCGCGTCAGTCATTCCTTCCCCCGCTTGCGGGGGAAGGTGCCCGGAGGGCGGATGGGGGCGACGTCGCCGGCGCGCGTGAGGAGGCCGCCGAATCGCGCATCAGGAGCGCATCCCCCCACGCCAACCCTCCTCCGCCTGCGGGGGAGGGGGAACGCGTGGCGGTCGCTGATGCTCCCGCGCCTGGAAGTGCAGGCCAGGAAATTGCCGTGCCACTGGACATCGCCCCGCTGTTCGAAACCATCGACGACTTGCGGCACGCGGCCGACAGCCTGCGCGCCTTGTTGGCCGATCCGGTCTATCGCGCGCACCTCGCGCAGCGTGGCGACCGCCAGATGATCATGGTCGGCTATTCCGACAGCGCGAAGGATGGCGGCATCCTTGCCGCGCGCTGGGCGCTGCAGCGCGCGCAATCCGAATTGCTGGACGTTGCCCGCGAGGCCGGCATCAAGCTGACGTTCTTCCACGGCCGCGGCGGCTCGGCCTGCCGCGGTGGCAGCAAGGTCACGCCTGCGCTGATGGCTTCGCCACGCGGCGCGGTGGCGGGGCGCCTGCGCGTCACCGAGCAGGGCGAGGTGATCCATCGCAAGTACGGCATCCGCGCGCTGGCACTGCGCAACCTCGAACAAACGGTCGGTGCGACCTTGCGCGCATCCCTGCGCCCACGCGAACCCGACGCGCGCGAGGTGCTGTGGATTCCGCGCATGGATACGCTGGCGGCAGCCAGCCGCGCGGTCTATCGCGACTTCGTCGGTGATCCGGATTTCGTCGCGTATTTCCGCACCGCCACGCCGGTCGACGTGATCGAGCGCATGACCATGAGTTCGCGTCCGGCCAGCCGCCGCAGCATGCGCGGCGTGGAAGACTTGCGCGCGATCCCGTGGGTGTTCGCCTGGACCCAGATGCGCTCGATCCTGCCGGGCTGGTATGGCCTCGGCAGCGCGCTGGCACGCGGCATCGACGAAATCGGCGAGGATGCGCTGAAGGAGATGGCGCGCGACTGGCCGTTCCTGCACACCCTGCTGGACGACGTCGAGATGATGCTGGCCAAAGCCGATCTCGACATCGCAGAGTCGTTCTCGCGGCTGTCGGGCGAGCTGCACGAAAAATTCTTTCCGCGCATTGCCGATGAATTCCAACGCACGCGCGACGCGATCCTGCGCCTAAAAGGCTCGGATCATCTGCTCGCGGGCGATCGCCGGCTTGCGCAATCGATCCAGCTGCGCAATCCCTACATTGATCCGATGAGCGTGCTGCAGGTGGATCTGTTGCGACGCTGGCGTGCCGCGGGCAGCGCGGACGACGCGCTTTTGCGCAGCCTCGTCGCCTGCGTGAACGGGGTCGCGCGCGGGCTGCAGAATACAGGTTGAGCCGTGGCCCCATCCGGCACTCTTCAAGGCGGGAGCGCACCCGTCAGTGCGTGTTGGCGGGTGCAGCAAAAAAACCGGGCCGCGCGTGGCGGCCCGGTTGATCACGACGGATCCGGATGCTGCGGTTGGGCCTTGCGGCCTGCCTACAGTTTCGCGGCCTTGCGCAATTCGTCGGCGCGGTCGGTCTTTTCCCACGAGAACGCGGTGGCGGTCTCGGACTTCTTCACCAGCTTGCCGTTCTCGCGGTCTTCCCACTTGTAGGTGAGTTGGACCGGCTTGCGGCCGAAGTGGCCGTAGGCGGCGGTGGACTGGTAGATCGGGTGGATGAGATCAAGCATCTTGATGATGCCGTAAGGACGCAGGTCGAAGTGCGCGCGGATCAATTTTTCGATCCTGTCGTCGGAAATCTTGCCGGTGCCAAACGTGGTTACCGAGATCGAGGTTGGCACGGCGACGCCGATCGCATAGGAGATCTGCACCTCGCAGCGGTCGGCGATGCCGGCTGCGACGATGTTCTTGGCGACGTAGCGCGCCGCGTAGGCGGCCGAACGATCGACCTTGGACGGATCCTTGCCCGAGAACGCACCGCCGCCATGGCGGGCCATGCCGCCGTAGGTATCGACGATGATCTTGCGGCCGGTCAGGCCGCAGTCGCCGACCGGGCCGCCGATCACGAACTTGCCGGTCGGGTTGATGTGCACCTTGTTCTTCGGCAGCGCGGCAAGCCACTTCTTCGGCAGCACGGGTTTGAGGATGTGTTCGCGCACGCCTTCCAGCAGATCGGCCTGCTTCACTTCCGGATCGTGCTGGGTGGAGAGCACAACCGCGTCGAGCCCGGCGACGGTGTTGTCCTCGTTGTACAACAGGGTGACTTGCGACTTCGCGTCCGGGCGCAGCCACTTGAGCCTGCCGGACTTGCGCACCTTGGCCTGCTGTTCGACCAGCCGGTGCGAGTAATACATCGGTGCGGGCATGAATTCCGGCGCTTCGTTGCAGGCGTAGCCGAACATCAGGCCCTGGTCGCCCGCGCCCTGTTCTTCCGGCTTCTTGCGCGCGACACCCTGGTTGATGTCGGGCGACTGCTTGCCGATCAGGTTCAGCACGCCGCAGGTGGCGCCATCGAAACCAACCGTGGACGAGTCGTAGCCGATCCCGAGGATCACCTTGCGCGCGAGCGCTTCGATGTCGACCCAGGCGTCGGTGGTGACTTCACCCGAGACGATTGCGACGCCGGTCTTCACCATGGTTTCGCAGGCCACGTGGGCGTGCTTGTCCTGCGCGAGGATCGCGTCGAGGACTGCATCGGAAATCTGGTCGGCGACCTTGTCCGGGTGGCCTTCGGACACCGATTCGGAAGTGAACAGGTAACGGCTCATCGGCGGGTATATCCCTTGATACGGATGGAAGGATGGACGGATGGCCGTCCATCATACAGGCGACAGGATGGAATTGCAGGGGCGTGCGCGGCAATTCGGTTCAAGTACCGTCGCCCATGTACTTGTCAAGCAGTGTTTTCCAGTCCGGCGCGTTGATGCGCCGGAGCAGCGAGGTGTTGATCGGCTCGCGCAATGGGCTGCCGGTGGGCAGGGCGAAGGCGTAGTCCTGGCGCTCCAGCGTGAACGGCAACACCTGCAGCCGGCCCTGGTAGTGCTGCTGGATTTGCCATTTCAGCAGCGGCGCGTCGTAGACCACGGCTTCGACCTTGCCGGCGTCGAGCTCGGCCAGGGCCTCGTCCAGCGAACCGGCGTTGACGTAGCGATCGCCGTTGCGCTTGAGCCAGCCGCCGCTGGTCGAGCCGCCGACGCTGGCGATCTTGACCTTGCCCAGATCCCTGGCGCTGCTGATCTGGCTGTGCAGCTTGCCGACGGTCAGGGCGCTGGTGATCGAAGCGGTGAAGAACGACACGATCACCAGCGCGGCCAGCATCCACACCAGGCCCAGGATGCGGCCGGGCACGGTTTTGGGCGCGGTGTCCCCGTAGCCGACGGTGGTCATGGTCACCATCGCCCACCAGAAGCCGGAAAAAATGCCAGCCGGCCGGCTGCCGCCGAACTGTTCCGGGTTGCGCCGGTGTTCGAATGCCCACGCCAGCACGCCCACGACCAGCAACAGCAACACCAGCAGGCCGATCACCTTGAGGAACGCCGGCGAACCCAGCGCCTGGACCACCGCCAGCCAGCCAGACCCGCCCTGGTTGCGCACCGCCACACCCAGCCCGGAACTGGTGATGGTGTGCGAGAAATCCATCGTCTGCTCGCGCGCCGAGGTCGCCGTGATCGCGCCCAGGCCCACATCGACCTTGCCGTCGCGGACGGCGTCAAGCAGGCCCTCAAGGTCATATTGGCGATAGGTGTACCTCCAACCGTGGTCCCTGGCGGCGTCCTGCCACAGCTCGATGGCCAGTCCCTTGTACTGGCCGTGGTCCGCCATCACGAATGGCGGCGCCACCTTGACGCCCACGACCAGGGTCTTGGCGGGAGGCGCGGCACTGCCCGCCGCAGCTGGCGCCTGCTGCGCCCACGTCGGGCCAGACAGGGCCAGTGTGCACGCGGCGAGGAAAATCAGCAGCAGACGATTCATGCGAGTTCCCCGACCGGAATCTTCCCCAACCTTACCAAAGCTCGCCCGCGAGGCTTGCAGGCGGGACCGGGAGCCGGCAATAAACCTCCCTCTCCCCCGCAAGGGGTTGCGGGGGAGAGGGCTTCAAGCGGCCGCGGCGAATTCTTTCGGCACGCCGGCGATCAGCGCGTCGAAATAGTCTTGCGTGAGACGGCGCTGTTCGTGTGCGCCCTCGGCGCGATTGGCCACCGCGCGGAACGCCGCGTTCTCGGGCCTGTCCTTCGCGTACCAGCCAAGGTGCTTGCGGGCAATGCGCACACCCGCCACTTCGCCGTAGAACGCGTACAGCGCGTCGAGATGGCCGAGCAGGATGTCGCGCACTTCGCTGAGCGAAGGTTCCGGCAGGCGTTCGCCGGTGGCAAGGAAATGCGCGATCTCGCGGAAGATCCATGGCCGGCCCTGCGCGGGACGGCCGATCATCAGCGCGTCGGCACGCGTGTAATCAAGCACCGCGCGCGCCTTTCCGGGTGAATCCACATCGCCGTTTGCAAACACCGGGATGCCGACCGACGCCTTGACGGCGGCGATGGTGTCGTACTCGGCGACGCCTTCGTATTTCTGTGAGCGGGTGCGGCCATGCACGGCCAGCGCCGCGATGCCGGCGTCCTCGGCGATGCGTGCGATGGCGAGTGCGTTGCGCGCCTCGGGGACCTGGCCGGTGCGGATTTTCAAGGTCACGGGCACCGCGACGGCAGCGGCGACCGCGCGACAGATTCGCGCCACCAGCGGTTCGTCGGCGAGCAGCGCCGAGCCCGCCCAGGCGTTGCAGACTTTCTTGGCTGGACAACCCATGTTGATGTCGATCAGTTGCGCGCCGTGGTCGACGTTGAAGCGCGCGGCGTCGGCGAGACGCAGCGGATCGGAACCCGCGATCTGCACGCTGACCGGATCGGGTTCACCGGCGTGATCCATCCGGTGCAGTGATTTGCGCGTTTGCCACAGGCGCGGATCGGATGTCGTCATCTCCGACACGGCCAGGCCCGCGCCAAGCTGCTTGCACAGTTGTCGGAAAGGCTTGTCGGTGACACCCGCCATGGGCGCGAGCGCCACGGGCGGATCGATGTTGATGGGGCCGATGCGCATCCGCGCATTGTAAAGGCTGCCGGGCGTCGCGCTGGTCACGCTCGCCGCAGCGCGAGGTGCAGGCGTGATTGGGCGCCCGCCGGGTCTCAACCGACGCCGGTGGCGGCGTTGCCTGGCGTCCGCTGCGCCGCCACCACTTCCTGCCGCGTTTTCAGCTTGGCACCACGGAAGTAGCGCACCCGCAAATCCAGCCCGCGGCGGCTGCGGCCGATGAAAGTGAAGTCAGTGCCTGACCAGTGTGCTTGTTGCAGGGTTCGCGCGAAGCCTGCATTTTCCAGCTCCAGCAGCACCCCGATGCATGGAAAACCATGCGCGCGCGCCCAGTCTTCCAGCGCGTCGAAACTGTGCCGCAGCAAGGGCCTGGCCAACTTGCGGTCGCGCCACGCTGCACCAATGAAACAGCGGTAGTAATACATCGGCTGCAGCAAGCGCGGAATGGTCTTGGGCTCGGCGGTACTGACCGCGACCAGTTCGCCGTCAGCGTTGAGCACGCGCATGATCGATTGCTGCACGCGGCGTTCGGCTTCGGCACCTTCCACGTTGGCCTGTTCGCGCAACCAGAACGCGCGGATGGATTCGGCGGCATCGGTGTCGACATGCGGCCAGTCGACGACGTAGCGAAACGGTGGCTTGGACGGCATCGGTCCCCCAGTGGGTGCGTCGCGGCAAAGAGGTGCCATCCTAGCGAATCGGAACGCTGCGTGTCGCTGCCTGGCTGTCAGGATTCGGTGGGTGCAACCGCAGCCGCCTGCCGCGCGCGCACCGGGATGCCGGACTCGCGCCCGCGCTGGTGCGTGGTCAATCCCATGCCGACCCGCATCCCATAGCCGATGCGCTCGGCGTAGCCGATCAGCAGCGGCGCCGATTCAACGTCCAGTACCTCACCGGCCGTCTCGCGCCACAGCGCCAGCCAGCGCTGGAAGTGCTCGACGCCGATGGGCAGCGGCTGGTGTTTGGCCAGCGGGTTGCCGCGGTAGTGGCCAGTGCCGAGCGCGACGGTCGCCCAGAACGAAGTCATCAGGACCTTGTGCGCGTCCCAGTCGTCCACTAGCGGGTTGAATACCGGGCCAAGCAGCGGATCGGCGCGCACCTTGTCGTAGAAACGCCCGACCAGCTCGGCGAGTCGTGATTCATCCAGGTTGGCGGGCGCGCTGCGTGGCATGCGGCGAGCTTTGCGTGATGCGCGCGCGCAGGCCATGACCTGCATCAATGACCCGCATCAATGCGGGCGCTGGTTGCCCGGCGCACAGTGAGGCTCGCCACGCCTCACTCACCGCCGCCATGACCCACGTCGTCACCGACAACTGCATCAACTGCAAGTACACCGATTGCGTCGAGGTGTGCCCGGTCGACTGCTTCCACGAAGGCCCGAACTTCCTCGCGATCGATCCGATCGAGTGCATCGACTGCACGTTGTGCGTGGCCGAGTGCCCGGTCAATGCGATTTTCGCGGAACTGGACGTCCCTGCCGGGCAGGAACACTTCCTCGAAGTCAACGCCGAGCTCGCGAAAAACTGGCCGGTGATCGCCACCAAGATTCCCGAGATGGACGGCGCCGATTTATGGGATGGCGTCCCCAACAAACTGCCTTTGCTCGACAAGGGCGATGGCAGCACCTGGGGTGACACCAGCGTCGCGCCGTCTGACGCCACGTAAACGCCGGCTTCATCGTCGTCGGCTAGACTCATGCGAACACCGCGGCGCATGATCGCACCGCGATCCCGCAACACGAATCCAAGGAGTCATTCCATGTCCAGCACCAAGTTCAAGGGCAATCCCGTCACCGTGGACGGCCACTTTCCGAAGGTCGGCGACCAAGCGCCGGCGTTCAAGCTGATCGCAGGCGACCTGTCCGAGAAATCGCTCGCCGATTTCGCCGGCAAGCGCAAGGTGCTCAACATCTTCCCGAGCGTCGATACCGGTGTGTGCGCGGCGTCAGTGCGGCATTTCAACAAGGAAGCAGCGAGCCTGAAGAACGCCGTCGTGCTGTGCATCTCGGCGGACTTGCCGTTTGCACAAGCTCGCTTCTGCGGCGCCGAAGGCATCGAAAACGTCACCATGCTTTCGATGATGCGCGGCCGCGAATTCCTGAAGGACTACGGCGTCGCCATGACCTCGGGTCCGCTGGCGGGGCTGGCTGCGCGCGCGGTGGTGGTGCTGGATGCGCACGACAAGGTGATCTACACCGAGATGGTCGACGACATCACGCACGAACCGAATTACGCGGCGGCGCTGAAGGCGCTGGCCTGACGGATCGGGTTGTCCCGGGGTGCTCCGGGACCGGCTACCGCGCGAACGTCGCCCCCATCCGCCCTGCGGGCACCTTCCCCCGCGAGCGGGGGAAGGACGATCAAAACACGTAGGTTGGGCTGACCCGGTGCTCTTTCCGGGGAAGCGCAACACCTGCGAGTGGCGACGTTGGGCTTCGCCCGGATCAAGTCCGGGGTCAACCCAACCTACGCGCTTTTCCGCGCGCCGCAGGGGCGCGCGTGTGACTTCTCTTTGCGTGGCCAAAGGGAAGTCACCAAGAGAAAGGCCACCCCGCGGATGCGCCTTGCGCACATCCCTGTGCTGCAGGTTCGCTCGCGGACTCCGGGGTTCGCCGACGGCACATCCGTGTGCCGACGGCGAACTGGCCCACATCCTGTGGGCCATCCTTCGGACTTTTCCTGCGTCCGCTCGCCGCATCCGAGGGGCCCCATGGGCGCGCATGACTCGCGCCATCCATGGCGCTCGCCCTTCGGGCCGCCTACGGCGTTCGCATCGGCAATCCTGCCGATGCAGTCTGCGCGCTGTGGCCGCGAAGCAAATTGCCCGCGCTCGCTTCGGCCGAGGCCATGGATGGCCGTCACCGAAGTAGCGCCTTCCTGCGCCGTTGGCGGCGCCGCAGCCGCGACGCCGCTCGCGCGAGCAAGGCGCGCATGTCCGAGCACAGGGACGTGCGACTAAATCGGCAGGGACTGCCGATTTGAACGCCGTAGGCGGCCCGGAGCGTCAGCGAAGGGCGAGCCACAGGGATGTGGCGAGTAGTTCGCGCCGGCGCGCACTCGGCTAGCGGCAAGGGCAGTCGAACGAACACGACGTTCGTTCGACCACCGCCACAGGCGCAATGGTCTTTGGTTACTTTCTGCCAAAACAGAAAGTAACCCGCTCGCCGCCCAAGGCGAGCGGAA
>DASSNC010000022.1:0-21348 GCA_035688305.1 Rhodanobacteraceae bacterium | reverse complement strand
GCCGCTGTTCGCGCGGCTGAAGTTCGCGTTGCCGCTGGCGGTGATCATCGCGCTGGCGGCGGGGATGGCGCCGTGGATCGGCTATCCGTTCTCGTTGTCGCGCACGCTGGTGTTCTTCCCGTTGTTCCTGCTCGGCCATCGTATCGGCGCGCGGCGGTTGCAGCATTCGGGCGCATTGCCGGCACGCAGGTTCAGTGCGGTGATGGTGCTTGCCGCTGCCATGGTCGGCGCCTGGTTCCTGCGCGATCTCGATCCGGAGTGGCTGTATGCGTCGATGGGTTATGCGTCCTTGCAGGTCGGCCCGTTGGCGGGCGCGCTCACGAGGCTCGCGCTGCTGTGCGCCTCTGCATTGTGCGCGCTGTCGGTACTGGCGCTGGTACCGCGCCATGCCCGGCATGCAGGTCTCGGGAGGCGCAGCCTCACCGCTTACCTGGTGCACGGCTTCCTGGTGCTCGGCCTCGTGGCGGCCGGTGCCTTTGCATGGTTGGCGCAAGCGCTTCCCGGGTGGGCGGCGTTGGTGGTTTGCGTGACGGCAGGCGTTGCGATCGCGGCGTCATTCTCCACCCGATGGGCCGACCGGGTTTTCGCACCCGTGACCTGCCCGGTGTCATGGCTGATGTCCACCGGACATCGCTTGATCGGCAGCGGCCGCCGGGCGCTCGGGAAAACTTTGGTTTTGCTCATCCCGGAATACGCGCGCCATCGGTGGCGCGAAGCGATACCGCGCCGGCAGGATGCCGCAGCGGACATTGGCGATGGCCCGAAGGGCAAGCTGCAGGATGCGGCGCGTCACCCGGCGCCCTGGCATCTCGGCCGGTTGCGTGAAAGCCACCGCGCCCGACTTCCGCCGGGCTGAGGCGTGACGGGGATCGATCGGAAATTCCCTGGCGCCGGGTCGACCGTTCCTGACCCTGCGCACGAGCGGAGGGTATCGCCCATACGCTTGCGGATGGAACAAAACAAACGTCTGTATTAGGCTTGGCGCGTCCGCCGTATGGCACCCGGAGATTTCCGCCATGTTCCGTCCGCGTCATCTCGCCTGCGCCGTGGCGCTGGCGCTTGCCAGTTCCGCCGCGTTCGCCCAAGCCGCACCGGCCGCAGCACCGCCATCCGCGCATGCGGGCCTGTTCGACAACGTCGTGGTGTTCGGCGACAGTTTGAGCGACAACGGTAACCTGGACCTGTCCTGCATCAGTCAGAGCCAGTGCCCGCAGTTGCCGTTCCTGATGCGTTTCACCACCAACCCGGGCGAAGTCGCGGTCGAGCACGTCGCGGATTATTTAGGCACGCCGCTCACGCCGGCGCTGACCGGCGGCACCGACTTCGCGTTCGGCGGCGCGGGCATCCTCAACAATTCCCCGGGCACGCCGGCGAGCGTGCCGCTGCTGCCGACCCAACTCGGCATGTACCTGCAGTCCACCGGCAACAAGGCCGATCCGAACACCTTGTACGCGGTGTGGGGCGGTGCCAACGACGTGTTCTACGCCGCGACGTCCGGCGCGGCGGCCGCGACCGCGCAGCAGTTGATCCAGCAGACGATTGCGGCGCAGGTGCAGCAGGCGATCGCGAACAGCGTGATCCCGAACGATCCCACCGCCATTGCGGCCTATACCGCGCAGATCACGCCCATCGTGACGCAGCAAGTGGTGGCGCAGGTGACGGCGGGCGCGGGCGTGTCCTCGCTGATGGACCAGGCCCAGATCCAGGCCTACCTGCAGCAGGCCGCAGCGACCGAACTCGGGATGATCAAGCAACTCGGCGACGCGGGTGCGCGCTACGTGATGGTATTCAACCTGCCGAACATCGGCCTGACGCCGTCCGGCCTTGCGCAGGGCGCGACCGCCGCAGGGCAACTCACCGGGCTGTCGCTGGTCTACAACAACACCTTGAATGCGGGGCTGGCGAGTGCCGGCGTCAACATCATTCCGGTGAATACGTTCGCGATGCTCAACGAGATCGTGGCTGATCCATCGCGTTACGGATTCACCAACGTCAGCCAGCCCGCCTGCACCGGCGGCGACGGCAGTTCGTTCGAATGCCTGCCTGCCGGCACGCCGGGCGCGACGGTCACGTACCAGTCCGGCACCGAGAGCACCTATCTTTTCGCCGATGGCGTGCATCCCACCGCCGCCGCGCATGCGTTGCTGGCGCAATACGCGGAATCGATCATCACCGCACCGGGCGAGATTTCATTGCTGGGCGAGGCACCGCTGCAGATCAACCACAGCCTCAACCGCTCGGTGCTCGACCAGGCGACCACCAGCCTCGCGGGCGCGCCCGGCAACGGCTTGCGGGTGTGGGCGAACTACGACTATGCACGCCAGCGCCTCGACGCACAGTTGAACTCGCCCAAGAGCAGCAACGACGTCAACACGCTCAGCATCGGCGCGGACATCCATCCGTCCGATGCGTTGACCGCGGGCATGGCATTCACCATTGGCCAGCAGAAGGACGAATTCGCGGGCAATGCCGGTGGTTTCAAGCTGCAGGATCTGCTGGCGACGGGGTACGTGATGTGGGGCTGGCAACAGGCGTACTTCGGTGCGATCGGCAGCTTCGGGCACCTGGGCTACAGCAACGTGCATCGCAATATTCCGATCGGCCCGACCGTGCGTTACGAAGACGGCGACACCTCGGGTTCGCACACGGCGTTCGCGCTGACCGGCGGCTGGTGGCTGGATTTCGGCGCCTGGCGCACCGGACCGTATGCCGACGTCACATGGCAGCACGCCCACGTGAATGGCTACACCGAAAACGGCAATGACGCCACCTCGATGACCTTCGGCCGGCAGGACCGTCATGCGCTGATCGGCACGCTGGGCTGGCAGCTCGCCGGCAACCTGCAAGCAGGCAGCGCGATGCTGCATCCCTATGCGCGTGTCGCGTGGAACCACGACAGCGACGCCGATCCACGCGACGTCAGCGCCGATCTGGTCAGCATGCCGGGCACGTTCGCGCTGCCGGGCTTCGTGCCGGACAGCAACTGGGGCAGTGCAGGTGTCGGCCTTGCCGCCGACTTCACGCCGACCCTGTCGGCCTGGATCGGCTACGACGGGCGCTTCTCCGATTCCAGCCAGCGCCTCAACAGCGTCAACATCGGCGCCATGTTCCGGTTCTGATCGCCGTTGCACGAAGCAAAAAGCCGCGCGTCTCGCGACGCGCGGCTTTTCGTTGCCCGCAGGTGACGATCAGTGGTTCTTGGCGAACCGCTTGTATTCGGCCTCGGCCTGCTTGTGCAGCGCCTTGGCTTCGTCGTCTGAAACCTTGCCGGTCTTGCCGCCGCTGACCTGCTGGTTCAGCACCAGCACGCCGTTGTCGTCCCAGCCCACTTTCGCGGTCGAGGTCGGCGGCGCGTCCGGCTTGGGCATCTGTTCCTGCACCACCACCCACGGCAGGGCATTGCGGTAGGCGTATTGGGTCTTGGTGAAACCCTTGTCGGCCTGGTTGACCTGCTCGATGATGAATTCGACGCCGTGGACGTCGCTGAACACCTGCCAGCTATGCGATTCACCGATCTTGCTGGAGGTGCCGGATTTCACTTTCATGCCACCGGTCTGGCGCTTGGCGTTCTCGAAATCGGCCAGCATCTTTTCCGCGGGCGTCGGCTCGGCCACCAGCGTCAGGTCGACGTTGGCAGGCTGGCCGTGGGTCAGCACCGGCTGCTGCAACTTGGTCGAGTAGGTGCGGCCGTTGTCCTGCATCCGGGCCTGCAGCACGTACAAATCGTTCGGATTGATGGCGGACGACGAGAACGGGATGCGGAACGTCTGCGGAAACTTCGGCGGGTTGAAGTCCTGCTTGTTGATGGTGACACCCGGTTGCTGGGTGACGTCCACCAGCGAAAGTTCGAGTTTGGCCTCGGGCGTGATCGCCGATGGAGGATTCTGCACCGTGACGGTGCCGCTCACTGCAGTAGCGGCGGGCGCCGGTGTTCCGGCAGAAGCCGACGCGGCGGCCGAAGAACTGCCGCCTGACTCGCTGGAACCGCCACAACCTGCCAGCAGCAGGGGGGCAACCAGCAATGACGCAACAACAAGCTTTCGCATGGTGGGAATTCCTCGTGATGGATCGTCGCGTATCGGTGCGGTGCGTGCGCCGCGGCACCAGGCCGCGCACGGAATGCGGGCCAGAACTTTCATGTTACTGCGGGCCGCCCCCCGACGAAAGCCGTCGTGCAGCCGGTATTCACCCCGGGTGCGGACGTGTCGTTGTTGCGTGAAGTGAGTACACCGGTCATCACCGGGGAGCAGCAGGGAGCCACTAATTTGACACATTGCCGTTTTCATGCCGCTTTCGTAGTCGTTGCAACTTCGCCACTTTGCGGATAATGTGAACTACGCGTTAACGCTTGGACGGGAATCAAGCGTTTCCGGATGTGAAACTTTCGTTGGCCTTTCCGCGACGCGTAGTGGAGCGGATATCAAACCTACAGATCACGGCACCACGGGGAGTATCTCTGATGAATCGCAAGCTCTTGGCTTCAGCCATTTGCGCCAGCCTGTTCGTTGCGGGCACGGCGTACGCGCAAGACAACACGGCACCACAGCAGGCGCAGGATCAGTCGAACACCGCTGCGCAATCCAGCACCTCGAATTCCCAGCAGGATCAGGAAAAAAAGGCAAAAACCCTCAATACCATCACGGTAACGGGTTCGCTGATTCCGCAGTCGCAGATCGAGACCGCCAACCCGGTCATCACGATCAGCTCGCAAGACATGATCAAGAAGGGCTACTCGAACGTGTATGAGGCGCTTCGTGCGCAGCCCCTGTCCACCGGCGCGGTCCAGGACAGCCAATTTTCCCAGGGATTCACGCCGGGTGCGCAGACCATCAGTCTCCTCGGCTTGTCCCCTGACTTCACCCTGTTCCTGATTGATGGCCGCCCGATGGCGGACTATCCGTTGCTCTACAACGGCTCGGCCAACTTCACCGATCTTTCCAACATCCCGATGTCGATGGTCGACCACATCGACATCCTGCCGGGCAACCAGTCATCGATTTACGGGTCGTCGGCCATTGCGGGCGTAGTCAACATCATCCTGAAGAAGCGGATGGAAGGCTATAACCTGAACTATCGCGCAGGCGGCTACTCCCAGGGTGGCGGGCAGAACCAGCGCCTGGCGTTCTCGGGTGGTTTCAACACCGACAAGCTGCACCTGATGTACGCGATCCAGCTGGATGATCAGCATCCCATATTCGGTTTCAATCGCGACCTGACCTCGTCCACGCTCAATGCTCCGAACCCCACGAGCCGCAACCCTTTCACGGTAGGCGTCCACTGGTATTACGACGCCGGCAACCACTACCTCAATCCCAACACCGACGCGCCCGGCGTCGGCTGCTCGGCGATGTCAGGCCTGTTCAACGGCACCACGCAGCTCAGCTTTCGTCCCAATCGCGATGACGGCCACTACTGCGGCAGCTATATCGCACCGGGCTATGCCACGCTCCTCAACAAGAAGCGTGATGGATCGGGGTACGTCACCTTCAGCTACGACCTGAGCCCGAATGCTGAACTGTACGGGCATATGCTCTATTCCGTGCAGAAACAGAACTGGTACGCGGGTCCCAACTACAACTGGTGGGCGCCCGACGTCGGCAATTACATCATCAATGCCAACACCGGTCGGTTCGAGTTCTACGAACGGATTTTCGCGCCCGAGGAGATCGGTGGGCTGCTGAAAAATTCGAACTACGAACTGTCGCGCATGTACGCCGGCAACATCGGTCTCCGCGGCAACTTCGGACAATCCAACTGGGCCTACGATGCCTATGTCGCGCGTTCCGACTACAAGTCCTACGACAGGTGGATGCATCCGTTGACGGACAAGGTCGACGCCTTCTTCAAGAACAAATTCCTCGGTCCGTTGCTCGGCACCTTCTACGGCTACAGCATCTACGCACCGGACGATGCGGCATTTTGGCAACCATTGACACCGGCCGAGTACCAGGGATTCTCGGACTACGTCCGTGCGACGTCCCATACCTACACGCAAAACGCCAACCTGCAGGTTACCAACTCGGATCTGTTCGAACTACCCGGAGGTTCGGTAGGACTCGCCGGCGTGCTCCAGGTCGGCAACCAGTACTGGGACAACCCGATCGATCCCCGACTGGCGGCGGGCGACTTCTGGGGATACACCGGTACCTCGGGCAATGGCAAGCGTGACAACTACGCTGCGGCGCTGGAGATGCGTCTGCCGATTTTCAGCATGTTGACCGCCGACATCTCCGGTCGTTACGACCATTACAAGAACGTGGATGCCGGCTCCGACAGCAAGGCCACCTACAAGCTCGGGCTCGAGTTCCGGCCTTTCGACACCCTGTTGCTGCGCGCCAACTACGCAACCGCATTCCGTGCGCCGGACATGGCCTACGTGTTCCAGGGTCCGAGCGGGTTCTACAGCAGCACCACGGACTACTACAAATGCGAGAAGTACGAGCCCAACACGGCGCTGCCGGACTGCACGTGGTACTCCTACCAGTACAAGGGCACCCAGCAGGGCAATCACGACCTGAAGTCGATCACTGCCAAGTCGTGGGGATATGGGCTGGTCTGGTCGCCAACCAACAACCTGACCCTGAAGGCTGACTATTACAACATCAAGATCGAAAACGAAGTCAGCCCGCTGAGCGTCGGGGGACTGCTGCAAAACGAGGCAGATTGCCGGCTCGGCCAGCTCGATGCATCGTCTCCGACCTGCATCGATGCGCTCAACCGCGTGGTGCGCACCGCGCCGAACTCGAATCCGCAATTTTCCGAAAACATCACGAACATCATCGTCGGACCCATCAATGTGTCGCACGAACGGGTATCCGGTGTCGTTGCGTCGGGAGACTGGAGGGTCGACGCGGGCAAGTGGGGTGACTTCACCTTGGGTGCCCGCTACAACGTGACGATGAACCACACGTATCAGCAGTACCCGGGGGATCCCGATCATGATCTCCTGCACGAGCCACGCTGGTCGAGCGAGTTCAAGACCATCGCCAATGCCAGTGTCACCTGGGACGTCGGCAAGTGGAGCACCACGTTGCAGGCCCAGCGCTATGGTTCCACGCCGAACTACGCCGCGCAGGTGTACGGATGGGAGGGTGGCGGCGGACAGTACTCGCAGGCTGGCGTGGTCGGGCCGTGGATCGTCTACAACGGCTCGGTGACGTACAACGTGACGCCGGATATCTCCACCAAACTGATCGTGCAGAACATCTTCGACAAGATGCCTCCGAAGGATCAGACGTGGGTCGGCTGGCCGTACTACAACCAGTTCAACTACACCCCATGGGGTCGCGCCATCTGGTTGGACGTCAATATCCACTTCGGCGGCAAGTAACAACACGCCGAGTGGAGTCTTCAAGGGGCCGGCCCATGCCGGCCCTTTTTTTCATGGCGTAGAGCGGCCACGGAAACCGCGTGTGGCATCGACGCGCGTCAGACCGATGGGCTCGGGATCGACTTGACGACGGGTTCGATGCAAAAACGACGGCCCTCACAGCCTTGGCGGCGATATCCAGTCAGGCAGCAACTTGTCCCGCGACATCCCGTGGTGCTCACCGGTGGCCGCATGTTCGAGGGCGTCATCCGTTGCGGGCGGTGACGCTGGAAAGCAACGGCTGCAAATACGCTTCGTAGCGATGCCATTCACCCAGGGCGCGGCCGTGGATCGACTGCCGCACCTGTGGACTACTGAGTGTGGACACCGGATTGCGGTTGCGGGCGATATCACTGCAGCCGGATTCGAAGGGCAATTCGCAAAATGCCAACACTTGCCGGGTGACGGCATCCGGATCCGCGACGAGTCGCGCGTAATCCAGATCGAGGATTGCGTGCGGAATCACCGAGTGCCAGTGTGCCATAAGGCGCTGGTAATTCCGGTGGTGCGCGGCAAGTGAATGCAGGTCGTAACTGTAGCCGTAGGACTCGCCGAACAACGCCTTCCAGTTCGAAAAGCACACATCCATCGGATCGCGCCGCATGTGCAGGATTCGTGCTTTCGGCAACGCGCGGTGGATGAAACCGGCCAGCATGAAATTGGGAGGCAGCTTGTCGATGTAGTACGGCTTGCCGTGTGCCCGCCACTGGCTTTGTTGCAGATACCGCCTCCCAAGCAGGGCCCAGTCGAGATTTCCGACGCGCGCCAGCAGGTCTTCGTCCACCAATGCCGCGCCATGCGTGTCGGCGGCCCAACGCAACTGTTTGGGGAAGTCAGGCAACTCCCCCGGACTCGCGACCTGCGAATGGTTTCCGAGGATGCGCTCCAGCAAGGTGGTCCCTGAGCGCGGCATGCCGACCACGAAAATCGGTTGCGGACCATCGACCGGATTGCCATCACGCGCGGTGCCATCGTGGACGTTTCCTGCGAAAGCCTGGTCAAAGAGCTCCACGATCATGTCGAACTGGCGTTGCTCACGTTCGCCGTCGTGCGGGACACGCGCGCGCATGATTGCATTGCCGCGCGTCAGCGCCTGCCAGGCTTCCTCCCGCCGATCCAGGTCGTCCAATTCCTTGAAGCGTGCGAACTCGAGTGCGGCGTGATGTTCACTGCCCGGGGTTACGCGCTCGAGCCTGGACGCGATGGCGGCAAGGTGGTTGTTTTCGGGCGATTGCCTGCGCATGCGCGCCAGCGCCAGGAATGCCCGACCATATGTCGGCCCCATCCGCAGGCAGGATTCGAGCTCGATTTCCGCCTCTCTCATCCTGCCATGAAACTGAAGTTGCAAGCTCCGGAAATAGCGCACATCCGGATTGTCGACCCCCAAATCGAGCGCACGGTCCATGAGTGCAAGCGCGGCTTCGTGGTTGCCAAGGATCTGCTGCATGTGTGCGAGCGCCATCAGCATGTTGCCGTCGCGCGAACAGGTAATCGCCGGGTGACCGAGGCACTGTCGCATCGCCGCGGTTTCGCCAACCTGGTGGAGGCAATATGCCACCCGATGGATCGCGGCAAGATCCGCCGGGAGGGACCGCGACCCCAGCACCAATTGCTCGCAGGCATCGCGCAGGTGGCCGAGTTCCAGACAAACGCTCGAAAGCAGCAGGCGGGCATGGATGTCGTCCGGTGCTCGTGCAAGTAGCGCTTCGAGGCTGGCCCTTGCGGCAGTGAACTGTTCGTCTGCGATGTAGCGTTGGGCGCGCTGCCACTGACGCTCCAGGTACCGTGGCGTGGTTTGGTCGGGTTCACTCATGCCATTTCCAGCTCGCGTTGCAGCAATTCCAGTTTCGCTGCATAGGGCCGCCATTCACCAAACGCCAGCGAGTGCAAAGACCCGCGCACCTGGGCAGCACTCAATGTGGCCACTGGGGCTGGGTTGGCGCGCATGTCCAGGCAACCGGAGTGCCACTCCAGCCCACAGTGCGCGAACACCTTGCGCATGACGGTTTCGGGTTGGCGTACAAGGTCGGAGTACGACACATCCATGATCGCTCCCGGCATCACCTGATGCCAGTGTGCCATGGTGCGCAGGTAGGCCCGATGGTAAGCGGCGAGCCCCGCCATGTCGTAACTGTATGCGTAGGTGTCGCCAAAAAACGCGCGCCAGTTGGAGAAGCACAGATCCATTGGATCGCGCACCAGGTGCAGCAGCCGCGCTCGTGGTAATGCGGCATGGATCAATCCCGCCAGCACCCAGTTGGGAGGCTGCTTGTCGATGTAGAAGGACTTGCCCCTCGCGCGCCACTGCGTCTGCGAAAGATAGTGGCGTCCGACTTCCGCGAAATCCAGGCCCGGCAGCCGTTCGAGGAATGTCTGGCTCTGCGTATTGCTGATGTCGGTCGCGCGGTGCAGTTGCTTGTCGAAATCCACCAGTTCGCCGGCACTGGCGACATCCGGGTGGTTCCCGAGCATTCGCTCCAGGACCGTTGTTCCGGAACGCGCCATGCCGATGATGAAGATCGGTTGCGAGCCGTCCTGGGCGGATTGGCCTGGCTCTATGAAGCGCTCGTCGCAAATTTGGGTGAGGCGCTCGAGGTACAGGCGATCGGCATCGCTGCGGTAGGGATTGCGTCTGCGCATGATTGCATTGCCACGCAGCAGTGCACTCCATGCGTCTTCGTGCCGCCCCAGATCCTCCAGTTCCTTGTAGCTCGCGAATTCGAGGGCAGCGTGGTCGCGCGTGCCTTGGGCGACTCGTGCAAGGCCGGCGGCCAGCAGATCAAGATGGTTGCGATTTTCCGTTTGTTTGCGCAGCCTCGACAGTGCCAGCGCCGCGCGTCCGTTGGTCGGTTCTTGTCGAACGCTGGTTTCCAGTTCGGGCTCGGCTTCGGTAATGCGGCCATTGAAGTAAAGCTGCACCCCATGGTGAAAACGAATCTCCGGGCTGGTTGCAGCAGCCGCGATCGCGCGCTCGATCAAAGCCAGCGACTCGGCATTCTCATCCAGGCGCTGGCGGAAGTCGGAAAGCCGCAGCAGCCACGCTGCTCCGTTTGTCTGTGCGAGTGCCGGTCTCGCGAGGCACTCGCGGGCCGCATTCACTTCGCCGACGTCCAGGAGCACCTCCACCGTGTCGCACAGCAAAGCCGGATCTTCCGGTGCCGTGGCGACAGCATCCAACGCGTACCGCACCGCGTCACGAATCCTGTCCTCCCGCAGCGCAACATTGGCAGCGACGAGGTTTGTCCACACTTGCCCGGGGGCTTGCGCCAGCAGCGCGTCCAGTTGAGCCTTCGCTGGCACCATCTGGCCCTGCGCCAGATAGTGTCTTGCACGCTCCCAGCGTTGTTCCGGGGATCGGCTCATCGGTCGGCTTCCGACGGCGTGATCCTTCCAGGAGCAGCCAATGCCGCTTCGAGCGCCTTGAGCTGCATTTGGTACCGCCGCCATTCCCGGAACGCCCCGCCGTGCAGCGACGAACGCACCTGCGCGGCGCTCAAGGTGGCGCTCGGCGCCGTGTTGCGCGCCAAGTCCATGCAGTCCGGTTCCCATTCGAGGTCGCAGAAGGCGAACACCTTGCGCAAGGTGGCTTCGGGCTCGCGCACCAGGTCGGCGTACGGGACGTCGAGGATCGCGCCGGGCATCGCCTGGTGCCAGTGTGCCATGACGCGACGGTAATCGCTGAAGTATTGCGCCAGCGCGTCGAGGTTGTAGCTGTAGGCGCAGGCGTCGCCGAAATATGCGCGCCAGTTGGAGAAACAGGTGTCCATCGGGTCGCGCACGAGATTCAGGATGGAGGCCTGCGGCAGTGCCGAATGGATGGCGGCGACCAGCAGCCAGTTGGGCGGCTGCTTGTCGATGAAGAAGGGCCTGCCTTGCGCGCGCCACCGGGTTTGCGCGAGATACCGTCGGCCGAGTTCGACGTAATCGAGATGGGGCAGTCTGGACACCAGGGCATCGCTCTGCGCGTTTCGCGTGTCGGCCGCCCAGTGCAATTGCGCGCCGAAGTCCATCAGCTCGCCGGCGACGGCAACGCGCGAATGATTGCCGAGCATGCGTTCGAGCAGGGTGGTGCCGGAACGCGCCACGCCGACGATGAAGATCGGCAGCGGGCCTTCAGGTGTGCTGGATGGGTCGCGCGGCAGCGCCCCCGACGACCACGCGGACATGTAACGCTCGATCCAGGCATGGTGGCGCGCGACTTCATCGTGCAATCGCGCGTGCATCAACGCGTTGCCTCGCGCCAGCGCCTGCCAAGCCTCGTCATCGCGGCCCAGATCTTCCAGCGTCTTGTAACGCGCGAATTCGAAGGCGGCCTGGTCGCGCGTGCCGGGTGTCGCCATGCGCGCCCCGGCCTCAAGGGCCGGCAAATAATTCCTGTCGGCGGTCTGCCGGCGCAAGCGCACCAGCGGCACCGCCACCCGGCCGCGCGCGGGCGCCTCGGCAAGGCTGGCGGAAAGCTCCGCCTCGGCCTCTTCGATTCGTCCGTTGAACATCAGTGCTTCGCCGCGCTGGAAGCGCAGGGCAGGGCTGTCGTGCCCGAGGACCTGCGCGCGATCGAGCAAGGCCAGCGCTTCGGCATGCTGGCCGAGCTTTTTCCGCAGCACCGCCAGCCGCATCAGCAACAAGGGTGCGTCGCATGCGCCGAG
This sequence comes from Rhodanobacteraceae bacterium, assembly GCA_035688305.1. GTDB lineage: Bacteria > Pseudomonadota > Gammaproteobacteria > Xanthomonadales > Rhodanobacteraceae > 66-474. The sequence goes on along the minus strand of DASSNC010000022.1, from coordinate 9,333 downwards.
CGGAACGCGGTCCAGGCACCCGCGTGCGGCCACCGTTTCGCCGACCTCCAGCACCACATCCGCGATCGTGCAGAGATCGTCGGGATCTTCGGAAATGGTTTGCGCCGCATCGAGCGCGTGCCGGGTGCCATCGCGGACCCGATCCTCGCGCCAGGCGATCTGCGCGGCCACGAGGTGCGAGGCAACAAAGCTGTCGCCGGATGCGCGCATTGTCGCCAGCACCTCGCGCGCGGCGCCCATCTCGCCGCGAACCAGATGCATCTGCGCACGGCGCCACAACGGATCGGAAGCGAGATTGCGGCCTGTCGCGACGGCTGCCATTACAACAATGCGATTTCGGCGATGGCGTCGAAACGGGCCTTGATCCGCGCCAGCAGTGCGATGCGATTCGCGCGCAGCGCAGGATCTTCGACCATCACCATCACGCCGTCGAAGAAGGCGTCGACCGGCGCCTGCAACTGCGCGAGGCGCGATAGCGCGCCGGCGTAGTCGCGTTCCGCCGCGACGCGTTCGAGGCGCGGTGCATTGTCCGCGCGGGCAGCATCCAGCGCCTGCGCCAGCGCCTGCTCGGCGGGTTCGTGCAACAGCGTTGCATCCAGTTCCCGTTGTGCGGCGGCCTCGGCGTCGATGCCTTCCTTGCGGAGGATGTTCGCCACGCGCTTGTTGGCCGCGGCAAGTTTCTCCGCCTCGGGTTGTTGCGCGAAGGAGGCAACCGCGCGCAGGCGGCGATCGAAATCGACGAGGCTCGCAGGTTGCACCGCCGCCACGGCTTCGAATTGTTGCGCTGTAAACCCTTGTTCCGTGTAGTAGCCCCGCAGGCGATCGAGGATGAATTGGTAAAGTTCGTCGGTTTCCGCGTAAACCTCCCGTTGCACGCTATCCCATGAACGGTTGCGCCGGACAGTGGCGAAAACCGCATCGCCGATTCGGATGTTTGCTGGTTGGCCAGATCTCGCACCACCCGATTTCTTCGGTTGGCGGATATCCGCTTGTACAGCTTCACTGGCAGATTCGAGTAACGCAACCAGATCCAGATCCAGCCCGCCCTCGATCAGCGTACGCGCAAGGCCCAAGGCGGTACGGCGCAGCGCGAACGGATCCTTGTTGCCGGTGGGCTTCATGCCGATCGCGAAAATGCCCGCCAGCGTATCCAGTTTGTCTGCCAGCGATACGCATTGCGCCAAGGTGCCTTCGGCAATGCCGTCGCTTGCCTGGCGCGGCCGGTAGAACTCGTCCAGCGCACCCGCAACCACGGCGGGTTCGCCTTGCGCCGTCGCGTAATGACGGCCCATCACGCCCTGCAGTTCCGGGAACTCGCCGACCATCCGGGTCAGCAGGTCGCAGCGCGACAAACCGGCGGCGTGCGCCGCCTGTGCCGCATCGACGTCGATGCCTTGCGCGAACAGTCGTTCGGCAATCGCGCTGGCCAGTTCCGCCACGCGCACGGTCTTGTCCCACAAGCTGCCGAGCGCTTTCTGATAGGTGACGTCGCGCAGGCCTTGCTGGTACGACACCAGCGGCGCTTTCAAATCTTCGTCGAAGAAGTATTTTGCGTCGGCGAAACGCGGACGAATCACGCGTTCGTAGCCATGGCGGATCTGCGCGGGATCCTTGGATTCGATATTTGCGATGCCGATGAATTGCTCGGTGAGCTGGCCGTCGGCATCGAACACCGGCACGAATTTCTGGTTCGTGCGCATGGTGGTGACCAGCGCTTCGTGCGGCACAGCCAGGAAGGCGCGATCGAACGTGCAGGCGATCGCGATCGGCCATTCCGTGAGATTGGCCAATTCGTCGAGCAGTGCATCATCGAGGTGCGGCATGCAATCGGCGGGTGTCACCCGCGCGACTTCATCGCGGATCCGCTGGCGTCGCTCATCCGGATCGGCCAGGACCTTGGCCGCGCGCATCGCATCGGCGTAGCTGTCGGCATCGACCAGATGGACAGGCGCCGGATGCATGCAGCGATGACCACGCGATTGCCGACCACTTTTCACGCCGAACAGCTCGCCCGTGATCACCTGGCCGCCGTGCAACAGCACCAGCCAGTGCACCGGGCGCACGAACGCGAAATCGCGATCGCCCCAGCGCATCGGTTTTGGAATCGGCAGCGCGGCCGCGGCCTCGCGCACGATCTCCGGCACGAGTTCGGCGGTGGTGCGCCCCGGTGCAACATGGCGGTGCACGAAGCGCTCGCCCTTCGCGTCGGTCGCGCGTTCGAGTTGCGTCCACTCCACGCCGGCCTTGTTGGCGAAACCGAGCAACGCCCGGGTCGGTTGGCCATCCGCGTCCAGCGCGATATTGACGTAGGGACCGAAACCTTCGTTGCGCTGCTCGGGCTGGGTGAAGGCGACGTCCGGTACCTGGACCGCTAGACGGCGCGGCGTCGCGAATGTCCTGGCGCGTTCGAGGTCGGCCGCGATGCCGCGCCTGGACAAGCCTTCGCACACGCCCTGCGCGAAAGCGCGTGCGAGGTCGTCCACCGCATGGATGGGCAACTCTTCACAGCCGATCTCGACCAGCAGCGAGCGCTCAGCCATGCGCAGCCTCCGCTTGCGACTCGCGCGGCGCGGTCCAGGCTTTCGCGACGGCTTGCGCGAGCGCGCGCACGCGCAGGATGTAGCGCTGGCGTTCGGTCACCGAAATCGCGCGGCGCGCATCCAGCAGGTTGAACGCGTGGCTGGCCTTCATGACCTGTTCGTAGGCCGGCAGCGGCAAATTCAGCGCGACCAGTTTGTTGGCCTCGGCTTCGCAGGCGTCGAAGCGGTGGAACAGTTCCCTGGTGTCCGCGTGTTCGAAGTTGTAGGCGCTCTGTTCCACTTCGTTGCGGTGGAACACGTCGCCGTAGGTGACCACGCCGTGCGGTGCGGTCGTCCAGACGAGATCGAACACGCTGTCGACGTTCTGCAGGTACATCGCCAGGCGTTCGAGTCCGTAGGTGATCTCGGCCGTCACGGGTTTGCATTCGAGCCCGCCGGCCTGCTGGAAATAGGTGAACTGGGTGACTTCCATCCCGTTCAGCCACACTTCCCAGCCGAGGCCCCATGCGCCCAGCGTCGGCGATTCCCAGTTGTCCTCGACCAGTCGCAGGTCGTGCACCAGCGGGTCGATGCCGAGCGCCCGCAGCGAACCGAAGTAGCGCTCGACCACGTCGTCGGGATTGGGCTTCAGCACCACCTGGTACTGGTAGTACTGCTGCAGGCGATTGGGATTTTCGCCATAGCGGCCGTCGGTGGGGCGCCGACACGGCTGCACGTACGCCGCCGCCCACGGATCGGAACCGAGCGCGCGCAGGAAGGTCGCGGGGTGGAACGTACCCGCGCCAACTTCCAGATCCAGCGGCTGCAACAGCACGCAACCCTGGTCCGCCCAATAGCGGTTCAGGGTCTGGATCACGTCCTGGAAAGTCGGTGCTGCCATCGGTTCGGGGGCGCAGCGCAAAGCGCGTTAGTATAGCTGCGAGGCCGAAATCCCGAGTGCTGTTCTCGCGGATCGAGCGTCTTTTCTGGCAACGGGGCAGGCGATGGCGGCAAATCCGAATTCGACGTCGGTGCTCGGCCGGCATGGCCGACTGGAGCTCGCCGAGGTGCTGGCGGCGTTGATCGCCGACGGGCTGCTGGCCGCCGAAGACGCCAAGCGCATCCGCACGACCAGCCGCGCGGGTCGCGGCGCGGTCGAATTGCATCCGCTGGTGGTGATCGCGAGCGCCAAACCGGAGAACCGCGCCGATCCCGGCAAACCGCTGACGGTGGAATCGCTGACGGTGTGGCTGGCGGACAAGGCCGGGCTGCCGTATCTCAAGATCGATCCGATGAAGATCGACGCCGCCGCGGTGACGCAGGCGGTGAGCCAGGCCTACGCGCAGCGCCATCGCATCCTGCCGGTCGCGGTCGAGCGCGGCACGGTCGTTTTCGCCAGCGCCGAACCCTTCGATACGCACTGGGCCGCGGATCTTTCGCAGATGCTGCGGCGCGAAGTGAAGCGCGTGGTCGCGAATCCACTGGACATCCATCGTTATTTGATGGAGTTCTACGGGGTGCAGCGCTCGATCGCCAAGGCGCGCGAAGCCAAGCAGGATTCGATGGACGGCTCGGCGATCCTCAACTTCGAGCAGTTGCTGGAGCTCGGCAAGTCCGGCGAGATCGGCGCGGACGATCGCCATGTCGTGCACATCGTCGACTGGCTGTTGCAGTACGCATTCGAACAGCGCGCTTCGGATATCCATCTGGAACCGCGCCGCGAAGCGGGATTGATCCGTTTCCGCATCGACGGCGTGATGCACAAGGTGTTCGAACTGCCGCCCGCGGTGATGACTGCGGTGACCGCGCGCATCAAGATCCTCGCGCGGCTTGACGTTGCCGAGAAGCGCCGCCCGCAGGACGGCCGCATCAAGACGCGTTCGGCGGGTGGACGCGAAGTGGAGTTGCGCATCTCCTCGATGCCGACCGCGTTCGGCGAGAAGATCGTGATGCGCATCTTCGATCCCGACATCGTGGTCAAGCAATTCGCGCAGCTCGGGTTCTCCGACGAGGAGGAGAAAACCTGGCGCGGCATGGTCGAGCGTCCGCACGGTATCGTGCTGGTGACGGGGCCGACCGGCTCGGGCAAGACCACCACGCTGTATTCCACGCTGAAACACCTGGCGCGGCCGGAACTCAACGTATGCACCGTCGAGGATCCGATCGAGATGGTGGCGCCGGAATTCAACCAGTCGCAGGTGCAGCCCGCGATCGATTTCGATTTCGCGGCCGGCGTGCGCACGCTGCTGCGCCAGGATCCCGACATCATCATGGTTGGCGAAATCCGCGATCTCGAAACGGCGCAGATGGCGGTACAGGCGTCGCTCACCGGGCACCTGGTGCTTTCGACGCTGCACACCAACGATGCCCCGTCCGCGATCACGCGCCTGCTGGATCTCGGCGTCCCGCATTACCTGATCCAGTCGACGCTTTCCGGGGTGGTCGCGCAGCGCCTGGTGCGCACGCTCTGTCCGCACTGCAAGGTCAAGGCCAAACAGGACCCGCAGACGTGGTCGGTGCTGACACGCGGCTGGGTGATCCCGCCGCCCGCGGAGGTGTACGAGCCGGTCGGCTGCCTCGAGTGCCGCAACACGGGTTATCTCGGACGCACCGGCGTGTACGAAATGATGACCGTCAGCCCGCGCCTGCGCGGCATGATCACGCCGCAGCTCGATCTCGCGGGCTTCACCGGTTTCGCGCTGGAAGAAGGCATGCAGCCCTTGCGCATTTCCGCGGCGACCCAGGTTCGGCGCGGACTGACCACCGTCGAGGAAGTCTTGTCGGTGCTGCCGGCGGGCGAGTGAACCGGTTGCCGTGTGACCGGATGGGTGTGCGATGAAGCATTCCGCAATCGTGATCGGCGGCGGTATTGCGGGCTTGAGCGCTGCCCATCATCTTTCCGCGCGGGGCATCGACGTGATCGTGCTGGAAGCGTGCGATCGCGTCGGCGGTCGCATGACCAGCGACCGCCATGCTGGCTTCGTGATCGACCGCGGGGCGCAATTCGTGTCCGATGGCTACATGGCCATCAATGAGCTGGTGGCCGCGCACGGCCTGTCTGCGCAGGTGCACGGCGTGCCGGGTTGGACCGGCATCGTCCGCGAGGGCAAGGTGCGGCGCATCCATCCGCGGCGGCCGTGGACGTTGCCCTCCAGTGGTTTGTTGCGCTGGAAGGATGCGGTGCGGACCACCCGCGCCAGCCTGAAGCTTGCACACGACGCGCGCGATTTGCCGTTGAACGATTACGCAGGCTGGCGCCCGCTGGATGATGAGGATGCGGCCCATTCGCTGGTCGAGCGCTTCGGCACCGATGCGCTGGAGTACCTGTTCGAACCGATGCTGGAAGGTTTCTACTTCCAGCCGCCCGAAGGCACCGCGCTGGCGCTGCCCGCGATGGTGTGGAGCTTCGGCGCGCGCGGCAAATCGGTTTCAGCCTTGCGGGACGGCCTCGGCGTGCTGCCGGAAGCAGTGGCCGAACGCCTGGACGTGCGCTTGTCATCGCCGGCGATCGCAATCGAATGCGGTACGGCCGGCGTGCGAGTCGGCACGGCAACGCAGACGTTCCATGCGGACTTCGCGGTGCTCGCGACCACCGCCGGCGTGGCGCGCACGTTGTGGTCGCCTGCGAACGAAGATGCAGCGCGTCTCGTGGGCATGCGCTACAGCGCGACGCTTGCCATCAGCCTCGGCATTCCCGATGGCATGCCTTCGGGCGCTTCGGTCGAAGATGTCTACGGCGTGCTGATCCCGCGGCGCGAGCGCAAGGTGATCGCGACGTTCGCGTTCCAGTCGCGCAAATGTCCGCGACACGTCGAACGTGGCGAACTGCTGAACGTGATGCTGGACGGCGCGGCCGGCGCCCGCCTCATCGATGCAACCGAATCCGACGTGCTGGCGGAGGTGATCCCGGAACTGGAACGCTACCTGCCCGGCGTCGCATCACGCATCGGTTTCGTGCGCATGCACCGGTGGGCCGAGGCCGAGCCTTGTTCGCCGCCGGGGCGCGCCACGCATCTGCATGCGTATCGGGAAACATGGCAGGCGGATCGGCGCGTGATCATGGCTGGCGATTACATGGGCATTCCCTGCACGGAGGGCGCAGCCGAAAGCGGGAGGTGGGCCGCCGCGCAGATCGCGGCTGCCCTTGCCGGCTGATCGACCCACGGCCCGTCGGCCCGGAATGCTCGCGCCATCCATCGCGGTCGCGCTGAGCGCCGCCTTCGGCGTTCGCGTTGGCAATCCTGCAAGCGCAGTCGCGAACCGACAGCCGGATCCGGCGACCTTGCATTTCGCTGCATTGAACGAAAGGTCACCGGGTCCGGATATCGGCGGGATGGCAAGCAAACCCAGCACTTCCCGGAGTCATTTTTGGAATACGGGAAACCCGGGAAGCGCGGTTGCGACCACTCTGCGCTTGCTGCCGTCAGGAACCCGACGCTGGCGGCGCGTTGCCGGAGAATTTCACCGCTTCGGCGCCGGTGATCGGACCCGACACGTGCGCCTGATCGCTGATGTACAGCTTCACCGGCCGTTCGAATGTCAGCGGGCCGTTCACGGTCGCGCCCGCGCCGATCACGATGCGGGGAATGTCGTCGGTGCCGAAGTGGATGCCGAGCACGCCATTGTCGCTCGGCTTCTTCACCTTGATGCCGCCGTCGACCACCGCGTTGCCGGTGATGTCGATGTCGCCGTTGACCGTGGTAATGCCCTGCCCGATGTGCGCGCCGTCGACGGTGATGTGGCCGTTGACGTTGGTGAGTTCGCCGTTCACGGCCGAACCGGGCGCAAGTTCCAGTTTGCCATTCACTGCTTCGACCTTGCCGGAAACGGTGGCGTTCTTTTCCAAGGTGATGTGGCCGTTGACGGAGGTGAGAGTTTCCGCTGTCGCGCTGTCGCCCAGCGTGATGCTTCCGTTCACCGTGTCGGCGCTGCCGACCTTGGCGTGTTCGGCGATGTTGATGGAGCCGTTGACGGTGGAAGCCTTGTCGGCCTTGGCGTTGGCGCCGATGTTCACCGAGCCGTTGACGGTGCTGGCGTCGGACGTGCTGGATCCGGCCGCGACATCGACCGAACCGTTGACGCCGCTCACGCAGGCGCCGAGCGCGAACGGCAGCGCCAGCAAGGCGAAGGCGAGGGTGCAAAGACGTGCGGATCGCATGGGAACCTCCTGCGCGGTGCGCGTTGATAGCCTGCCAGTGCCGCGTCATGCGGCGCGGTGTTGGCAGCAGGTGGGACGATCCTGCCTGACTATTGTGGTGTCGACAATAGGCAGGTCGGCACCCTGACCTATGGCATGCGGTCGTCCCTGACCGCGGCGGCGTTGACACCACCCGTCAGCGGTACGTCCCGGAATCCGCAAAGGCCGGAGTGCCCGTCGCCGGGCTGGCTTTGCGCCACGGCGGCTTCCGGGTGGAGCAATCGTACAATGCATTGAATTCCTGATGAGCGCGATGCCATGCACACCCTCGTGATGATCCGCCACGGCCAGTCGCTGTGGAACAGGGAAAACCGCTTCACCGGCTGGGCCGACGTCGACCTGTCCGAGCAGGGCCGCACCGAAGCGCGCGAGGCCGGCGAGTTGCTGAAGCGCGAAGGCTACACGTTCGACGTCGCGCACACTTCCGTGCTGAAGCGTGCCGTGCACACCCTGTGGGGCGTGCAGGACGCCATGGACCTTGCGTGGATTCCGGTGCTCACCGATTGGCGCTTGAACGAACGCCATTACGGCGCGCTGACCGGCCTGAACAAGGCCGAGATCGCGGCGAAGCACGGCGACGAACAGGTCCACATCTGGCGCCGCAGCTACGATGTGCCGCCGCCGCCCCTGGAGCCCGCAGAGAATTTCAGCGCCAACGATCCGCGTTACGCCAGGCTCGATCCGGCGCAGATCCCTTTGACCGAATGCCTGAAGGACACCGTCGCACGCGTACTGCCGTACTGGCATGAAGTGCTGGCGCCCGCCATTCTCGCGGGGCAACGCGTGCTGGTTTCCGCGCACGGCAACTCCATGCGCGCGCTGGTGAAATACCTCGACGGCATTTCCGACGATGCCATCACCGGCCTCAATATTCCCAACGGCGTGCCGCTGGTCTATGAATTCGACGAAGCGCTGAAGCCGGTGAGGCACTTCTACCTCGGCGACGCCGCCGCAATCGCTGCCAAGGAAGCCGCCGTGGCCAATCAGGGCCGTGCAAGGTAGATTGGTGCTGAGCACAGCGAAGCCCAACGCGGATCGCGGCAATGTTGGGCGCGAAGCGAGGACGTGGCGATGACGTTGGGCTTCCGCCGATGAAACCGGCGTCAGCCCAACCTACGGAATTCGTAACGAACTACTCCTTGGCTCCTTTCCATGGCCACGCCGCCACGAAACTCGCCACGCCGATCGCGGCAAGCACGATCGGCGGCCAGATGCCGTAGCGGTCGTCCAGCGCGAACACCAGGCCGGCGCCGACCAGCAGCGCGCCGCCGAATGCCGCGACCAGGATGCGGCGCTGGATTTCGCGTTGCAGCACACGCAGGTGCTCCAGTTCGCGTTCGCCGAATTGCAAGGGGCCGTTGCCTTCGGCCAGCGCCTCCAGCGCATCGTGGATCTTTTCCGGAATCAGCGGCGCGATGCGCAGCCATTGCGGCAGTCGCTTGCGGATTTCGCGCAGCGCGTGGCGCGCGCTGTAGCGGTCGGCCAGGATGCGCTTCAGCACCGGTTGTGCCACCGACCAGATGTCGATGGCGGGATCGAGCTGGCGCCCGAGCCCCTCGACGTTGAGCAAGGTCTTCTGCAGCAGGATCAGTTGCGGCTGCAACGTCAGTTCGAACT
>DASSNC010000147.1:0-27313 GCA_035688305.1 Rhodanobacteraceae bacterium | reverse complement strand
CGGTCGCGGCCAAGCCGCGCCACGTTTTCGCGCTCCGGCGCCATGCGCCGTCGCGGCGCGCAACGCCCATCGCGCGGACCATGCCGCGCAATGTCCGGGAAAAGCCGTGTATTGTCCCAGTCGGCCCAATACGTGTCAATTCAGATGTTTGGGTCCGCGGCGCCAGCCTTGGCCGGCTCCAGCATGGCTATTGCACTGCGTTCCACGTCTGGATCAGCACCCGCACCGTGTAGGGCTGGCGGCTTGCGTACACCTTGCGTGGCAGCGGCGGCTTGCGATCGGCATACCAGTCGCGGTATTCGACGTGCCAGCCGTCCTGATCCAGCGTGGCAGGCAGGCCGTCGGCGCCGAAGGTCAAGGTGGCCACCGTGCCCAAGGCACGCAGCCCGCGCACCCAATAAGCAAGGTCGGCGACCGGCACGCGCCAGCCAAATGCCTCGTTCAAGACCGAACTGGCATCGGCGCCCGCCAATGGGCCGCCATCGAGGCCCGCCAGCACCGCGCCATCCGGACCGCCATCCAGCCGTACCGATTTGCCGGTGATCGGCGCGCGCAAGGTAAATTCGTACTGGTCGCCGCGTTGGGTCCAGTCGAGGCTGCCGCTGCCGCCGTGCTGGCCATCCGACGCCGCGAAGCGCGCGTGCAGCGACCAATCACGCTGGGCGTCCAACTGCTTTTCACGTGCCGCTTGCGCCGCCAGCTGCCCGGCCGTGCCGGGCTGATGCACCCGCACCGGCGCGCATGCCGCCAGCAACAATCCGGCCAGCGCGCCGCCAGCCAGCAAGGCCGTGCGCAGGTTCATGGCTGCAGTTCCTTGGCCGCGCGTTGCAGGGATGCATTTTTCGGATCGAGCTTGCGCACTTTCGCGAACACCTCGCGCGCATGCTGGTGCTTGCCGAGCTTCCACAGCACCTCGCCGAGGTGCACACCGACGTCCGGATCGGAACCCTTGTCCCAGGCGCGGCGCAGGTAATCCTCCGCCTCATCGAAATGGCCCAGCCGGTACTGCAGCCAACCCCAGGAATCCATGATCGCCGGCTCGCCGGGTTTGGCCGCCAGCGCTTTTTTCAGCAGCTGCGTCGCTTCCGGCAGGTCGCGGTTGGCATCGGCGAGCGTGAACCCCAGGGCGTTCATGGCATCGACGTTGTCGGGTTTGAGTTTCAGCACGGATCGAAAATCAGCCAGCGCGGCATCAATGTGGCCGGCATTGGCCCGTGCGATGCCGCGGTCGTAGATCAGCACCGGATCACCGGGCATGGCCGCGAGCGCGCGGTCGTAGGTCGAGATCGCCTTGGCGTGTTCGCCATCCTGCGAATACAGCTGTGCGTCGAGTTCGTAGGCGGTGCGCAAGCTGTCGGGATCGTCCGTGTAATCCTGTTGCAACTGCTCGGCCACGGCGTGCGCCTCGGCGTGGCGGCCGATCTTGTCGAGCAGCACCGCGCTGCGCACCTGCGCCTCGAATGCGTGTTCGCCATCCGGATCGACCTCGCCATACCAGCGCAGCGCCTCCTGGTCGTGCTTCAGCAATTCCGCGAGCTGGCCCAGCACGAACAGATTGCCGTCGCGCTGTGCAGCCGGTGCGCGCTGCAGGCCTGCATACAAATTCCGCAAGGCGGTTTCATCCCTGGCGCGCGCCGCGTACGCCACGCGCGCCGACCAGGTCGCGGTGGTCTGCGGCCCCGCCGCCAGCACCGCGAGCGCTTCACGATTCCGGTTGCCCGCGGCAAGCAGCGCCGCATAGCCGAGCCGCAGGTCGACATTCTTCGGGTGCGCCTTCACACCTTGAGCGTACAAAGCCAGCGCTGCGGCCTGATCGTGGTCGGCCAGATGCAGGGTCGCTGCCCAGCGGATTGCATCCGCGCCGTCGAAGCGGCGCACTGCCGCTGCAGCCAGCGTACGGGCGAACGCGTGCCGGCCGAGGTGCTCCCCGAGCTGGCTCAACGCGATCCAGACCGACTCATCCGCCGGCAGCCGCGCGGGCGTGGCCAGCTCCTCAAGCACCCGTCCCGCCAGCGCCGTGTCACGCGCGCCGAGCAGGCCGGCAATGAACGTTTTCCATTCAGCGGCACTGCCCGACTGCAACATCAGGCCGAATTCCCTTTCGGCGCCAGCGCGATCACCGCGCAACAGGGCCAGTTGCCCGCGTGCGCCGGCAAGCGGGCGCGGACCCGCACCCAGTGCGCGCCAGCGTTCGATCATCCGGGCCGCGTCCTGCTCGTCGCGGGTGGCCAGCGCCAGGTCCAGCGCGCGCTTTGCCACATCCGGATCGCGCGACAACTGCGCGGCCTCGGCGTAGTCGTGCGCGGCCGTGGCAGCGTCACTGCCCTGCAGGGCGAACTCGGCCGCGAGCATCAAGGCAGCAGCGCGCCCGGCGTCGGTGGCGGCCGGCAAATCCAGCTGTGCCAACGGTTGCGCCGATGCCGGCGCGCGTGAAGGGCTGCGCAGGGGCGCCTGCGCGCAGCCGGCCAGCACCGCCATCCCGGCGAGAACCAGTGCAATCACGGTAAAATGGCGGCGCAAACCGTACCTTCGCTTGTCGTCGTCGGGGAACATCCGCCCGTGCCTTCCGGAAATCCGGCCCTCATTCGTCCAGCCGATGCTACAGCTTAGCCTGTCGCAGCCACGGACCCGTTAACGCCATGCCGCTGATCGCACTCGGTCTCAACCATCGCACCGCGCCAGTCGCCCTGCGCGAGCAGGTGGCCATCGACGCCGACGCCACACCGCCGGCGTTGGCCGACCTTGCCGCGCAACCGGGCGTGGATGAGGCGATGATCCTGTCGACCTGCAACCGCACCGAGTTGTACTGCAGCGTGCACGAAGGCGCCGAAGGCACGCCCGAAGCGTGGTTGCATACCCGCAACCGAATGACCGCTGGCAGGCTCGACGAGTTCCTGTACCGCCACACCGATGACGAAGCCGTGCGCCATGTATTCCGGGTCGCCACCGGGCTCGAGTCGATGATACTGGGCGAGCCGCAAATACTCGGTCAGGTGAAGGACGCCTGGCGCGCCGCGCGTTCGGCGCACACCCTGCACGCGCCCATGGACCGGTTGTTGCAGAACGCCTTCGCGGTGGCCAAGCGCGTGCGCACCGAAACCCGCATCGGCACCGGCCCGGTGTCGGTCGCCTTCACCGCGGTGCGGCTGGTCGAACAAGCCTTCACCGACCTTTCCGAGGCCTGCGTGCTGCTGATCGGCGCAGGCGACACCATCGAATTGGCGATCCGGCATCTGGTCGAGCGCGGCGTCAAGCGCCTGATCGTGGCCAACCGCACCATCGAAACCGCACAGGCCCTGGTGAATCCGGTCGGTGGTTATGCGATTGCACTGGCCGAGCTGCCGCGGCACCTCGCCGAAGCCGATATCGTGATGTCGGCTACGGCCAGCCGCGAAGCCATCCTCGACTCGGCCATGCTGCGCGATGCGCTGCGCCAACGCCGCCGCCGCCCGATGCTTTTGATGGATCTGGCCGTGCCGCGCGACATCGACGCTGCCGTGGCCGAGCTGCCGGACGTGTTCCTGTACACCATCGACGACCTGCAGCAAACCATCGAGACGGGGCGCCGCTCCCGCATGGCGTCCGTGCGTGAGGCCGAAGCCATCATCGACCTGCAGGTCGAGCGCTATCTTGCCTGGCGGCGCGCGTCCGAACTGGATCACCCGATCCGCTGCTACCGCGCCAGCGCCGAAGCCCAGCGCGACGAAGTGCTGCAGCGCGCCCGCAAGATGCTGGCCAGCGGGCACTCGCCGGAGGAAGCGCTGGAATATCTGGCCAACACCTTGACCGGCAAGCTGTTGCACACGCCCAGCGTGCGCATCCACGAAGCCGCCGAACACGGTGACCAGGCCTTGCTCGATGCCGCCGCGCGCCTGTTCGACACCGACGGACACCGCCCGTGACGCCCCACCTGCGGCGGCGCCTCGAACAGCTGCTGGAACGTCATCAGGAAATCGGTTTGTTGCTGGCCGAGCCTACCGCCGCGGATGATGCCAAGCGTTTCCGCGAACTATCGCGCGAGTACGCGCAGACGCAGGATCTCGCCGATACCTTCGCCGCTTCGCGCCGCAATGCCGAGGAGCTCGAGCACACCCGCAAGCTGCTCGACGACCCGGACATGCGCGAGCTGGCACGCGAGGAACTGCCGGCACTGGAACGCACCGCCGCGGAACTGGAAGAGCGCCTGCAGGCACTGCTGGTGCCGCGCGATCCGCTCGACGACGCCAACCTGTATCTGGAAGTTCGCGCCGGTACCGGTGGCGACGAGGCCGCGCTGTTCGCCGGCGACCTGCTGCGCATGTACCTGCGCTACGCCGAGCGCCGCGGCTGGCGCACCGAGTTGGTCTCCGCGCACGAAGGCGAGCACGGCGGTTACAAGGAAGCCGTCGCGCGCGTGGAAGGCACCGGCGCCTTCGCTGCGCTGAAGTTCGAATCCGGCACCCACCGCGTGCAACGCGTGCCGGTCACCGAGGCCTCGGGCCGCATCCACACGTCCGCGGCAACCGTCGCGATCCTGCCCGAACAGGAAGAAATCACCGGCATCGAATTGCGCGACGCCGATCTGAAGGTCGACACCTTCCGCGCGTCCGGCGCCGGTGGCCAGCACGTCAACAAGACCGACTCGGCCATCCGCATCACGCATCTGCCGAGCGGCATCGTGGTCGAGTGCCAGGACGAGCGCAGCCAGCACAAGAATCGTGCCCGCGCGTTGTCATTGTTGAAGGCGCGCCTGCTGGACGCGCAGCGCAGCGAGCAGGCTGCCGCGCAGGCCGCCACGCGCAAACTGCAGGTCGGCAGTGGCGATCGTAGCCAACGCATCCGCACCTACAACTTCCCGCAAGGGCGCGTCACCGATCACCGCATCAATCTCACCCTGCACCAGTTGCCGCAGATCCTCGAAGGCAACCTCGACGAATTGATCGGCGCCCTGATGCGCGAGGCGCACGCCGAAGCCCTGGCCGCGCTGGCGGAACGCGCATGAACGACAAGACCACCTCGGTCGTCACGGCACGCGTCGTCGAGCAGTTGCAGCACGGCGATGTCGCCGGTGCCGAGTCGCAAGCCCGCAGGCTGCGCGCAACCATCCCGGACGATTCCGAACTCGCGCGCCTGCACGGCGTCGCCCTGTACATGCTGGGTCGCAATGCCGAAGCGCGCGCCGCCCTGCAGGACGCCCTGCGCATCGACCCCGGCAACGCCGGCGCGATGAGCAACCTTGCCACCGCCATGCTTGCCGAGGGCGACGTGACGGGCGCAGTCGCGTTGCTGGAACAAGCCGTGCAAACCCGCCCCGGCGACGCGGCCCTGCACAACAACCTCGCCAACGCGCTGCGCGCCGCCGGCGATGACGTGCAGGCGCGCGAACGCTATCTCGCCGCGCTCGCAATCGCGCCGGAGCACGTCGACGCCATCATCAACCTCGCGGCCACCGAAATGTCGCTGGGCATGACGGCCGAAGCCGAAGCGCGCTTGCGCAGCGTGCTCGCCAGCCACGCACATCCGCAAGCGCTGTTGCTGCTCGGCCACGTGTTGCACCGCACGCAGCGTTACAGCGATGCGCAATCCGCCTACGAACAAGGCGCGCAGCTGGCGCCGGAGGCGGCGCAGTTTCCTTATCACGCCGGCCTGATGGCGGACGAGCAGCACCATTACGGCGAAGCGATAGGCTACTACCGGCGCGCGTTGCAGCTTGATCCCAACCTGCAGCTTGCCGAAGCCCAACTGCTGTTCTTGCTGCGACGCGAGTGCGATTGGGCCGGGGCGGAACCCCTCGCCCGCCGCATCCGCGCACGTGCGCTGGACGGGTCAGGTTCAATCGATCCGTTCGTGTTCCTCGCCGAGGATGCCACGGCAGCGGAACAGCTCGCCTGCGCGCGGGCCCGTGCGGCGCGGGTGGCGCGCGACGCGCAACCCCTGCGGCAGCACCTCCGCCTCGAACCCACGCCGCACGTCGGCGGCACGCCGCTCAAGGTCGGATTCCTGTCGGCCGGCTTCCACGCGCATGCCACCGCATTGCTCACCGTGGCGATGTTCGAGGCACTGGGCCAGCGTGACGCTCTGGAGCTGCACCTTTTCGCCACCACGCCCGATGACCGCAGCGATGTGCGCGCGCGCCTGCGCGCCGCCGCCCGTGGCTTCCACGAACTGCCCGGACAGCCGGCGACGGTCATCGCGCAACGCGTGCATGACACCGGCATCGACATCCTCGTCGACGTGGATGGCTGGTGTGCCGGCGGCATGCCAGGCGTGTTCGCGCTGCGACCCGCGCCGGTGCAAGCCAGCTGGTTGGCCTACCCCGGCAGCTCCGGCGCGCCGTTCATCGACTATCTGATTGCCGATCCGTTCCTGATCCCCGAACCGTTGCAACGCTTTTATTCGGAAGCGATTGCGTACCTGCCACGTTGCTACCAGCCGTCCGATCCGAACCGTCCGGTCGGCGCGGTGCCGCCGCGTGCCGCTTTCGGCCTACCCCCCGATGGCGTGGTGTTCGCCAGTTTCAACAATTCCTGGAAGCTCAACGCGGCCAGTTTCGCGCGCATGTGCGCGGTCCTGCGCGAAGTGCCAGGCAGCGTGCTGTGGCTGCTGAATACCGACCGCAACGCCGACGCGAACCTGCGCCGCGAGGCGCAAGCGCGCGGCCTCGACCCGCGCCGCCTGGTGTTCTCACCCGCCCTGCCGCACCTGCAACACCTCGCGCGCTACCAGTTGGCCGACCTGTTCCTCGACACCAATCCGTACAACGCGCACACCACGGCATCCGACGCGATCTGGGCCGGCTGCCCGGTGCTGACGCGGCCCGGCGAAACCTTCGCCTCGCGCGTGGCCGGCAGCCTCAACCATTACCTCGGCATGCCCGAATTGAATGCGCGCGACGACGCGGCTTTCATCTCGGCCGCAATTCGCTACGGCAACGACCCCTTCGTGCTCAAGGCCCTGCACGAACGCCTCGCCAGCCAACGCAAACTTTCCGGCCTGTTCGACATGCACGCCTACGCGCAGGATTTCGCGACGCTGCTGCATGCGATGCACGAACGAAGCCAGCAAGGGCTGTCCCCCGCAACCATCAACCTGTCGCAACCCATAGCCGAAGATTGAGCTACGCTCTCGCCATGACCGCCAAAGACCGGTTTGTTCCACTCAGGCTCGCCGTGCTGACGGTGTCCGACACGCGCACGCTGGCCGAAGACAGTTCAGGCGATTTTCTTGTTTCGGCGTTGACCGAAGCCGGCCACCAGCTGCACGAACGCAAGCTGCTGCGCGATGACCGCTACGCCATCCGCGCGCAAGTCGCTGCATGGATCGCCGACGCCAGCGTGCACGGCGTGCTGATCACCGGTGGCACCGGCTTCACCGGCCGCGATTCCACCCCGGAAGCCGTGCTGCCGCTATTCGACAAGGAAATGCCCGGCTTTGGCGAACTGTTCCGCGCAGTGAGCTTCGAGGAAATCGGCACGTCAAGCCTGCAATCGCGGGCCTTCGCGGGACTGTCGAACCAGACCTTCGTGTTCGCCTTGCCAGGCTCGACCTCCGCCTGCCGCACCGCCTGGGACAAACTGCTGCGCGCGCAACTGGATGCGCGCACGCGCCCGTGCAACCTGGTCGGCTTGATCCCGCGCCTTGGCGAACATTGAGCGATGTACCGCCGTCGCTTTAATCACCCCCGTCCCCTTTTCCGCCGACCCCTTTTCCGGTCGGGCATTGGCAATGGCAACGAGACGCTGAAATTAAAACACGAGAGATCGCACGGAGTGACTAATAGGTTATTGGTGGGCGTGGTCGGAATGTTGTGGGCATCGAGCGCGATGGCGATGTCATACAACATAAGCCAAAACTACGAAAATCCGATGTGTATTGCTGTCAAAAATGCTTTCGCCGAAGGCTTGGTGTTGGATGCTACACAGCCGCTTTGCGAGCGCCGTTTTGTGTTGTCGCCCAAGGCGAAGGCTTTGGGTTTGTCAAATGTTGACAAGAAATTACTTCCTCAGTCAATTTATCAAAATTTGCTTGAAAAAATAATTGCCGTGACGGGAGGAGAAAAAAGGCCACAATCTGAATGATTTCGAATTCAAGATGCCGTGGCAGCCAACCGTCTTATTAAAGATGGTATAAAACTTTATAGTTCAAACTTCGATGCAGACAATGGTGGGAAGATCAAGAAGGTATATATTGAAGATTTTGTATATTGCGTCGATAAGAAGAGCTATCCACATGGCAGTGTCACTACCTATATTCAGCAAGGCGATGGGTCGCTGGACCCAACATGGGGGGTAAGAAATGAAACTGCTGGCATTCCATTTAAATACGAAGACCACACTTACTACCTGACATGGAATTCTTTGAACGGTAGTGTGGATAAGAATAAATTGGCTGAAATTGATGTTTATGACGCATCGCCTTACGAGGGCGTGTTTGCGCAAATCAGTTCTTACAACGCTTTCCCGCCTCCCTATTGCATCATTTATCAAACAAGGACAAGGATTCGGCCATGACCACCATCTTCCACAATTTGCCATCTGGCACGATTACTGACCCTAAATCATATCAGGGGCAGCTCTATCTCGAACTGGCCAAAAAGGGGACGGAGGTAAATAAGCGCGCGCCCAACCGTGCAATCTGGTCAGCTTGATTCCGTGTGTTGGGGAACATTGAGCGATGTACCGCCGTCGATTTAATCGCCCCCGTTCCCTTTTTTGGGGTCCCCTTTTCGGGGTCAGTGCGCCTGCCAGTCGGCGGGCCGGTGCAGCGATACGCGGCACTGGGGCAACGCAATGCGCTACCCGAGCGCAGCCTGAATCACACGGAGGGAATGGACACGGATGGTCGGAGAGCAAACAGGCGCACAAGCCAACAACCGGTGGCCGAGAAATGCCAGGCGGGCGCAGCGCGCAGGCATGGTGCGGCAGCCTGCCGTCTGCGCAGTGCAATCTGGGTTCCTTATGGCCGAGTTGGCGCGCGGGCAAGGTCTGGGCGTAGCGGGGGTAGTTTCATGAAATTTTCAACGAGAGCGCCGGGCGAAACATCGCTGTGCGTTGGTTCAGGCCGCACCGGTAACCGACGCGACAGTGGGCGGTGGCGAACCCCCGAAAACCTGCGCGCCAAGATTGTGGTGTGCGCGTGCTTATTGCTGTTTTCTGCAAGTGGGGGTGCCGGGACGATCCGCCAAGTTGTCGACAGCAAGCCAGCGCTGTGCAAGCAATTTGTGGCGATCCTAGAGGCGGCGAACGTTCGGAACATGACAGACGCGCAACTGTGCAAGTTCCATTTCGACCAACTGCCTGCGTCCATAACCAAGGGCATCACGTTCCCGCGATGGACCCGATTGAAGGTGGGCGATCCGCTCGCGATGTATAAGAAGATGGTACTGGCCAATTGGCGCGCTGATTGGGCACAAAGTGCTACGCCGCAACAATTTTTTGTGAATTATGTTGAGGGGCTGTACCAGGCATATCAGCTCATAGTGCGTGCGTCCCATGAGCGCGCGGTGGACTTCTACACGGCGATGCTTCCCGCCAGCGAGTGGTCTGGTGATGTCGGGCAACCTCAAGCAGTCAAGCGCTTGCCAGAGAGTTTTCACCTCGTGCAAATGCGAATAGATTTCTGTCGAGATCAAAAGTTACGATCCGGCCTCTACTATGCGGTTTCATACCAACCTGACCTCACAAATCCATTTGATGCAGTTGGACTTGAAGGCAGTACCATCGCACTATGGCGTGGGAATCTGTTATTAATCGATGCAGGTCCAACTTGGTGGTCTGGTCACAATGAAGCCGGCCCCTCAAGCGTTGACGCCAGGGTAAACCTGGCTTCGTGGTATCCAGCCGGTTACTCCAATGTATATCAGCAACCTTTTCGTGCGGGTTTTGATCCAGGTCCTACGGTTTGCTGGTACAGCATCGAAAAATAACATCCTGGAGTACGCACAATGAGTGATACCAAAAAAGCGGACACCCAAAAAGGGAACGGAGGTAATTAAGCCTGCGCCCAACCGTGCAATCTGGTCAGCTTCATTCCGCGCCGTGGCGAACAATGATCCATGTACCGCCGTCGATTTAATTACCCAGCCTCTTTTCCCAAAAAAAGCGACGGAGGTAATTAAACGCGGGATGCGAGCGAACTGCACCAACACTCACGCGACCTGCCGGTTCTTCTACCGTGCCTAGGATGTGTCGCGCACACGTGGCCATCAACGCGTGACAAAGCCATGGAAGCTTTGTTCCGGCATGGCTTCGCGGCGCACGGATTCCACCCGTGCCGCGGGCGGACCGTGATGCAGCCATCCATCCAGTTCGTCCAGGGCTTCGCGGCTGCCCGCAGCGATGACTTCCACCCGGCCGTCCACGAGATTCTCGGCATAGCCGGAAAGCCCCAGCCGCAACGCCTGCGCACGCGTGGAGGCGCGAAAAAACACGCCTTGCACCCGGCCCGCGACGATGAATCTCATGCACGGCATCGTTATCGCCCCACGGAGGCGGAGGGTGCTGCGGCGGATTTCGTGGACGCCGCCGCAATCGCCTGCTCCAGCAACTTCGCGGTCACCGGTCCAGTAAATTGCTTCACGAGTTGCCCGTCGGGCGCGATCAGGTATGTAGTCGGCAATGCCAGCGGGGCTGCAAAGGCGCTCGGCGGATGCTCCATGTCCACCTGCGCCAGCGGGTAGTTGACGGGATGCTTGCGGGCGAACTTCACGAGTTCGGCGCGCGGTGAGCGGTCCCACGCCAGCCCGATGGCGGCAACATTCTTGTGGCTGGCGACGAACTTCGAAATTGCCGGCATCTCGGCGATGCACGGAGAACACCAGGTCGCCCAGAAATTCACGATGACCCAACGGCCACGCTCGGCGGAAAGGTCAAAGGTCTTGCCATCGAGCGTCTGGATCGAGAACGCCTGGGCCAAATCGGCCGGGCGCGGCGCAGCGGCCGCGCAGGTCGCGACCACCAGCAGCAGCACCGGTAGATACATGAGGCGAACGGCGCCCGGGAATTTCATGACCACTCCTGTCCGGCGTCGGGTTCCAGTGCCTCGACGACCGGCACGCGGAATGCGGACCGCAGCGACACGCCGAGGCTTTCGCGCAGCCCCGCCTCGGCATTCTGCAATGCCACCTTCACGGCCACCGGCAGCCCGGCCGCGGCGCGCTGCAGGGATACCGTGTCGGTGGGCAAGCGATACTCGCCGGCGCGCAGGAGGTCGTCGATGCTGACACTGGCCAGGTCGCGCGCGAGCACCCATTCGCCCGATTCGGTGCGGCGGATCAGGTTGATGCAGCGCAGGTCATCGAGATAACGCTGCGAAAGGTCGGCGGTCAGGAAACGTTCGCGCTGCGCGAGGGCCGCTTCGTCCAGGCCCACGCCCTGGCGTTGCGCCTTCACGAAATGATCCAGCACGCGCAACAGGCCGACGAATTCACAGCCCGGCGGCAGCAGTTCGTCGGCGCGCCGGAACTCGAACCCGTGCAACGCTGCCGTCAGGATCGCGCCGAGCAACACGATCACCCACGACAGGTACACCCAGATCAGGAAAATGGGGATGGCCGCGAGTGCGCCGTACACCTCGCGATAGCTGGCCACTTCATGCACGTACAGGCCGAAGCCCTTGCGCGCCAACTCGAACAGCAGCGCCGCGACCAGCGCGCCGGTAAACGCGAACCGCCAGCGCACGCGGCAATTGGGTACCAGCACGTACAACAGGTACAAGGCCAGCATGGTTACCACAAACGGCAACAACGCGATCAGACTCAATCCGAATACGCTCTGCTCGGTCGCCCCGTGCAACAGTGGCTGTGCAAGCACCCAGGAACTTGCGCCCACGCCGGCCACCACCAGCAACGGGCCGAGCGTCAACGCCGCCCAGTACATCAGGAATCGCGCGCCACCCTTGCGTCGCACCGGCACCCGCCAGATGCAGTTGAAGCGGTCCTCGATGCTGGCCATCATCAGCAGCGCGCTGACCAGCAGCACCAGTATTCCCGCCACGGTCAGGCGGCTGGCATTGCCCGCGAACTGAAGCAGGTATCCTTGTACGGTCTCGCCGGCGGCTGGCACGAAATTGCGGAAGATGAAATCGGCCAGCAGACTGCGCAACCCGGCGAACACCGGGAACACCGACAGCATCGCGAACACCGCCGCCAGCAACGGCACGATCGCGAACAGTGTAGTGAACGACAGCGCACCCGCGGTCTCGAAGCATTTGTCGTCGCGCAAGCGTTGCCACAGGAACCTCGCGAATGCACGCAAGCGCTCGGGATCGATGCGGCGGAACAGGACTTCGGGGAGGCGCATGCTGCGATCCTAGTGGACACCGGCCCGCCGCCAAAGGGGCGGCAACCTTCGCGCGGCAACCGCCGTTCATCCCGATTGCAACTTCCAGCCCGAAAAACCCATGGAAATCCTGATTCTCTACTACAGCCGCCACGGCAAGGTGGCGCAACTGGCGCGCCTGATTGCGCGCGGCGTCGAGGAAGTCGATGGCGTCACTGCGCGCGTGCGCCAGGTACCACCGGTTGCACCCGTCACCCAAGTCGCGGCGCCAGCGGTGCCCGAGGACGGCGCGCCGTACGTGGCCTTGAGCGACCTCAAGGAATGCGCCGGCCTGATCATGGGCAGCCCCACCCGCTTCGGCAACATGGCGGCGCCCTTGAAACATTTCCTCGACACGACCATCGCCGAATGGGTGTCCGGCGCGTTGCTCGGCAAGCCTTGCGCGGTGTTCACCTCGACCGCCACGATGCACGGCGGCCAGGAATCGACCCTGCTGTCGATGCTGCTGCCACTGCTGCATCACGGCATGCTGGTCGTCGGCATTCCATTCACCGAGCCGGCGCTCAACAACACGACCACCGGCGGCACGCCCTACGGCGCCAGCCACGTCGATGGCGTCGACCGCGAACACCGCAAACCGATCAGCGAGGACGAGCGCACCTTGGCCCGCGCGCTCGGGCGGCGCGTCGCCGACATCGCGCGGCGGCTGGCGGTGAATCCGTGAACGCACAGCTTGCGCAACGTATCGGGTTTGTCGCCTGGGCCGCGCTGGCCTTGCTGCAAGTCGTCTGGCACGCGTGGCTGCTGCCACCGGCCAGCATGCCGATCGCCGTGGCGCTGCTGATCGCGCTGGTGCCGCTGGCGGTGCCGTTGTTGTACTGGCGCAAGCCGCAAAAGGCGCTGCTGTTGGCGGGCATGCTCGGGTTGTTCTACTTTTGCCACGGCGTCGCCGAGGCGTGGGCCGCACCGCGCGAACGCACGTTGGCATTGATCGAAGTCGCGCTGGTGGTGATGCTGGTGGTCTCGCAGGCGCGCAAGCCGAAGCGGCGCGCCGCTCGTGGCGCCTGAAGCCTGCCGTGGCGTCCAGCCGATCGTGAGATCTTCCTGATTCGGGCGCAAGCCTGAGAGGCGGCCCCCATCCGCCCTCCGGGCACCTTCCCCCGCACGCGGGGGAAGGAAGAACACCGCGCGGTGGCCAGCTCATGTACTTCGTCGCCAGCCAGCGCTACGCTCTTGACAATACTGGTGCGTATGGAGGTGACGCCATGAGCTTCGTCCAAGCCGCCCCGCAACTGCCCGACCCGTGGCGCAGTGACCACGTGTTGCGTTCGTGCCTTGAGCGCATCCTGCCGGCAGCGCAACTCGCCGCGATGCAATCCGACGCTGCCGCACTCGGCGAGTACGCGGTGCGCCAATACCAGCGCCAGAGCCACAGCACGCCGACCGAACCCATCCTCACCCACTGGGACGTCTGGGGCAATCGCATCGACCGCATCGAGTTGACCGAAACCTGGCGCGAAGGACCCGCGATTGCAGCAATGCGTGGACTGGTCGCCGACGGTCACGACCGCGCGCTCGGCGAGTTCTGCCGCGTGCAGCAGTTCGCCAAGGTGTGCCTGTACCACGTGGCAAGCGCGTTCTACTCCTGCCCGTTGGCGATGACCGATGGCGTGGCCACCACCTTGCGCGACGCGCCGAATGCCGAGGTACGCGAACGCGTCCTGCCGCACCTGCTCAGCCGCGACCCTGCGACCTTCTGGACCAGCGGCCAGTGGATGACCGAAACCATCGGCGGCTCCGATGTCGGCCACAGCGAGACGGCCGCGCGCAAGGATGCCGACGGCAGCTGGCGCCTGAGCGGGCGCAAGTGGTTCACCTCGGCCATCGTCTCCGAAGTGGCGCTGGCACTGGCACGCCCGGAAGGCAATCCGGCCGGCGGCGACGGCCTCGCGATGTTCTGCGTGCAAACCCATGACCGCGACGGCAACTGGAATGGCATCACCGTCGATCGCTTGAAGGACAAGCTGGGTACCCGCGAACTGCCGACCGCGGAAATCCACCTTGACGGGACCCGTGCCGAACTGGTGGGCGAGCCACGACACGGCGTGCGCGCGATCGCCCCGGTGTTGCAGGTAACCCGCCTGTGGAACGTGTTCGGCGCACTCTCGACCATGCAACATTGCCTCGCGCTGACGCGCGATTACGCCGGCCGGCGCAAGGCCTTCGGACGCGTGCTCGCCGAGCAACCGCTGTTCATCGACACGCTGGCGGAAATGGAGACTGGGTATGCGGCAGCGATGCAGCTGGGCATGGAAGTGGCCCTGCTGCTGGGTCGCGCCGAATCCGGCCGCGGCAACGACCGCGACGCGGCGCTGCACCGCCTGCTCACACCACTGGCGAAGTTGTGGATCTGCAAACTGGGCACGCTGACCGCCTCGGACACCGTCGAGGCCTTCGGCGGCATCGGCTACCTCGAAGACAGTGGCATCCCGCTGCTGCTGCGCGACGTGCAGGTGCTGTCGATCTGGGAAGGCTCGGGCAACGTGCAGGCGCTGGACTTCCTGCGCGCGCTCGCGAAAGTCGGCATGGAACCGCTGGTGACCGCCGTCGACGGGTGGCTGGAAGAAGCCGTTGACTCGATTGCACGCGCGGATGCCGAAGCCATCCACGCCGCGATTCGCCACGCCGACACCTGGTTGCGCGATCACGCGCGCGACAGCGACGCAGCGCAAGCCGGCGCCGCACGCCTCGCGTTCACCTGCGCGCGCACCGTCGCCGCAGCGCTGTTGGCGCGACATGCAGCATGGGCACGCCATGAGCAAAATGACGCATCGTATGCGTCGATGGCGCACCGGTTCTGTGCGCAGGGCCTGGATCGCATCGTCGAGTCGTGAATGGCTCCAGCGGAGCCGTCACATCCGCAGTTGCATCCTGCTGAGTTGGTCGCGCCTTCCGGCGCTCCTACAAAAGCAAAGACAAGCCACCGCCGACGGGCACGACTGCCCACGTTTCAGCTTCGCCGTAGGAACACTGGAACGCGCGACCGTGACGCGTCTCAGCGTTCCTGTAGGAGCACTGGAAGGCGCGACCGTGACGCGTTTCAGCTCCCTGTAGGATTGCCGGAAGGCGCGACCGTGACGCGCTTCAGCTTCGCGCTGTCGGACCACCGGAAGGCGCGTCCGCTCACGATCCAGCTTCCCTGTAGGAGCGCCGGAAGGCGCGACAGACATCTGCCACGCCGGTGACCTGCGCATAAGTCGCTTCAGGCGTGCGTCAGTGCTGCTCGGCCGGGTGGCTGGCAGGCGGAGCCGGCGCTGGCGTCGGCGGCGTCGCGGGCTTGCCACTGCCCTTGCCCGAGTTGTCGCGCGGATGCCAGTCCTTCGGCGGACCAGGCTCGCGGCCTTCCATGATCGCGGCGATCTGTTCCTTGTCGATGGTTTCGTACTGCAGCAGCGCCGCAGCCATCGCGTGCAGTTTCTCGATGTCGTCGGTAAGGATCTGGCGTGCGCGGTTGTAGGCGGTGTCGATGACTTCGCGCACCGCGATGTCGATCTTGCGCGCGGTTTCGTCCGACACATTCTTGTGCTGGGACACCGAGCGACCGAGGAACACCTCTTCCTCGTCCTCGGCATACGTCATTGGGCCGAGGTCGGTGGAAAGCCCGTACTTGGTGACCATGTCGCGCGCCAGTGCTGTGGCACGCTGGATGTCGTTGGACGCGCCAGTGGTGACCATTTCGGCGCCGAAAATCAGTTCTTCCGCAACCCGTCCGCCGAACAAGCTGGCGAGCCTGCTTTCCAGCGACAGCTTGCTGTGGCTGTAGCGGTCCTGTTCCGGCAGGAACATGGTGACGCCGAGTGCGCGCCCGCGCGGGATGATGGTGACCTTGTGCACCGGGTCGTGGTCGGGTACCGACAGGCCCACGATCGCGTGGCCCGATTCGTGGTACGCGGTGAGCTTCTTCTCGTCCTCGCTCATGATCATGGAGCGCCGTTCGGCACCCATCATGATCTTGTCCTTGGCACGCTCGAAGAAATCCATGCGCACGTCGCGGGAGTTCTCGCGCGCGGCGAACAGCGCGGCTTCGTTGACGAGGTTGGCGAGGTCGGCGCCGGAGAACCCCGGCGTGCCACGCGCGATGGTGAGCGGATCGACGTCGGCGCCGATCGGTACCTTGCGCATGTGCACCTTGAGGATCTGCTCGCGGCCTTTCAGATCGGGCAGCGGCACGACAACCTGACGATCGAAACGGCCGGGGCGCAACAACGCCGGATCGAGCACGTCGGGGCGGTTGGTGGCGGCAATCACGATCACGCCCTCGCTGCCCTCGAAGCCATCCATTTCGACCAGCAACTGGTTGAGCGTCTGCTCGCGCTCGTCATGGCCACCGCCCAGGCCGGCGCCGCGATGGCGGCCTACCGCATCGATTTCGTCGATGAAGATGATGCACGGTGCGTGCTTCTTGGCCTGCTCGAACATGTCGCGCACGCGCGCAGCACCGACACCAACGAACATCTCGACGAAGTCGGAACCGGAAATCGAGAAGAACGGCACCTTGGCTTCGCCGGCGATCGCCTTCGCCAGCAAGGTCTTGCCGGTACCGGGGCTGCCTACCATCAACACGCCGCGCGGAATCTTGCCGCCCAGCTTGGTGAACTTGCCGGGGTCGCGCAGGAAGTCGACCAGCTCGGACACTTCTTCCTTGGCTTCCTCGCAACCGGCCACGTCCGCAAAGGTGACCTTGATCTGGTCTTCACCCTGGAGCTTGGCGCGCGAGCGTCCGAAGCTCATCGCCCCGCGCCCGCCAGCACCCTGCTGCATCTGGCGCATGAACCAGATCATGATGGCAATGAAGATCAGGATCGGGCCCCAATCCAGCAACAGGCGCCACAATGAGAAGCCGTTGTCGCCCGGCTTCTGGGTGGTCTTGACCTGGTGGGAATCCAGCAACGGCTGCAACGTTTCGTTGCCGAACACCGGCAGCACGGTGCGCAATGTATTGCCGTCCTTCAGCTTGCCGGTGACCACGGTCGGCACGCTCGGGCTGGCCGTGATCGACTCGACGTTGTCGTTCTTCACCTGCTGCACGAACTCGGAATACGACATCTGCTGCTGGGTGCCGCTCATCTTCGGGCTGAGGCTTTGATAAAGCAGCACCAGCACCACCGCCACGGAAATCCACAGCAGGATCTGACCCATGAATTGATTGATCGGCGGCTTCATGGCGCGCATGCCCCCCGCACTGGCGCCAGCGCGACGTGGTCGTGGGTGATCATCGGGACAACAACGTGGTTCATGCTTGCTTCTTCCAGCCGGTGGCCAAGGCGTACACCTCGCGCGAGCGCGCGCGTGAAGCCTTGGGTTTGCGCAGTGTCACCCGCGCACAGTCTGCACGCAAGTCGCGCAGGTACTCATCGAAACCGCGTCCCTGAAACAATTTCACCAACATCGACCCTCCGGGCTTCAAACATTTGTGTGCGAAATTCTTCGCCAATTCCGCCAGATGCATCGCGCGCGACTGGTCGGCATCCTCGATACCGCTGATATTGGGTGCCATATCCGACAGCACAAGGTCAACGGGAGCGCCGTCCAGCATCGCCATCAAGGCCTCGAAAACGCTCTCCTCGCGGAAATCACCTTCGAGGAACTCGACCCCGCCGATGCCTTGCATCGGCAGGATATCCAGCGCAAACACGCGGCCGGACCATTCTCCATTTTTCTGGCCCAACCGCTGGCGCACCAACTGCGACCAGCCACCGGGCGCAGCGCCGAGATCGACCACAACCATGCCGGGCTTCAGGATCCGGTCGCGGTCCAGCAACTCGTCCAGTTTGAACGCTGCCCGTGAACGCAGGCCCTCGGCCTGGGCACGCTTGACGAATTCGTCGCTGAAATGCTCCTTCAGCCAGCGCGTGCTGCTTTTCGATCTGGCCACGGAGCTGTATCCATGGACGGCCTGCCCGCGCCGCCCGTCAGTTACGTTGTCTGGCACCCATGATAACCTGCCAAGCCTTGCCAACCTGCCCAAAGCCTTAACGCATGGCCCTGAAGCCACCCCAGATCCGCTACCTGCGCGGCCTTGCGCATCCGTTGAAACCCGTGCTGCTGCTGGGTGGCAAGGGCATCACGCCGGGTGTCCTCAGGGAATTGGAACAGGCGCTGGACGATCACGAACTGATCAAGGTCAGGCTGAGCGGCGCAGACCGCGCAGCGCGCGTGGCCGAACTGGCGCAACTGGTCGAATCCAGCAAGGCCGATGCCGTGCAGACGATCGGCAAGATCGCGGTGTTGTATCGGCGCAATGACGACCAGCCGCAGATTGCCTTGCCGAAAAAGTAGGGCCTGCCAGTGGAACTGAACCTCGAACGCCCGCGTGATTATCTGTTCGTGCGCAGGGCCGGCGCGCACTCGATCACCATCGTGGACAAGGCGTTCAACGCCAGCCTGATCCTGTGCCGCGACAAGGTGATCGAAGACTGGGCCGTCAACGATGTGGCGGCGCTGACGCCTGCACAGGTCGAACCCGTGCTCGCACTCAAACCCGACGTGGTGCTGCTGGGCACCGGCGAACGCCAGCAATTTCCCTCACAAGCCGTGCTGGCCGCGTTCCTGCAACACGGGATTGGCGTGGAAGTGATGGACAACGCCGCCGCCGCGCGCACCTGGGACATCCTGGCCGACGAAGGCCGCAACGTAGTGGCGGCGTTCATCCTTTGCGATCGTCCATGATCGCTGCGTCTCGCGCCGTTCCAATACTGGAATGATCCCGTTCCCCGGATCATCAGAACGGCGGGCTTCCAACCCCCTGCAGTACTGGCAAAAAACACCACCACGGATTGGCACGGATGCACACGGATCGAGCACTATCCGTGAATATCCGTGTTCATCCGTGGTGAGTGCTGTTGCCTTCGCCCACCCACGCGCGCTGCGCGTGCATCCCGCCGACCGCGACCCGGGCAACCCTGAGGGTCAGCGCCCCCGCTGCTGCGGCAGGTAATCCATCGGATCGACGGGCTTGCCGTTCTTGCGGATCTCGAAATGCAGCTCGACGCGCGGCGCGCCCGACGCGCCCATCAGCGCGATTTCCTGACCGGCGTCCACGTGCTGGCCTTCCTTGACCAGGCGTTTGCTGTTGTGGCCGTAGGCGGACAGATACGTGTCGTTGTGCTTGATGATGATCAGCTCGCCGTAGCCGATCAGGCCGTTGCCGCTGTACACCACGGTGCCGGACGCGGCGGCCTGAACCGGATCGCCGGCCTTGCCCGCGATGTCGACGCCGGCACCGTCACCACCGCTGCCGGCCTGGAAGCCGCTGATCAAATCACCACTGGCCGGCCAGCGCCAGGTGATCCCGGCCGCGTTGCGGGTCGCGCCCGGTGGCGGCGTGGGCGTTGCTGCAACCGCAGGTTGGGCAGCGGGCGGCACCTGCACGGGAGTCGCATTGGCAACCGTCGCTGCGGGCGCAGGCGGCTCGATCGCTGTTTCCGGCATCTGTGATGCGCCCGTCGAAGTAGCTCCCGCAGCCACGGACGCATTGCTTGGGGGCGTGGGCCGCGTGGTGACCGGGCCAAATACCGGTTCGGCAGGCTGGGCCGGTTCGGCGACAGCGGCGGTCGCCGCGACATGTCCACCCGCTGCAACCGGTGCAGTTGGCGCGGCCAGCTGCAACACCTGCCCCGGATGGATCGTGTACGGCGGCGGGATGCCGTTGTCAGCAGCCAGGGCGCGGAAATCGAGTCCGTGGGCGAAGGCGATGCTGTACAGGGTGTCGCCCGGCGCCACCGTGTAACCCGCCGCGGTGGTGGTGCCGTTGGCGTGGCTGCCGATTCCGAAAGTCTGTACGCCACTGCTGGCAACCGATTGCGCTGCAGGCGCAGGCGCAGGTGCCGGCGCGCTCGCATCGCCCGGACCAAACGAATGATTGACCACCGGCGCGGGCGTCGTTACGCATCCGGCCAGCAACACCGCCGCGGCGATCGCCGCCAGCGCCACCTTGAAGAAACCTGTCGTACGCGTCATGCGCGCAAGGATACCTTATTCGTGCGATCGTCCATGATCGCTGCACCACAAGCCACAGCGTGAGCGCGGCGCTCCACACTTGGGAACTTCCGAACGGCCATCCATGGCCTGATATTTCGCAAAAGCTGCTCGCAATCCAATGCCATGCAACGACTAGCCTGCATTATTCATCAGCGTTCGTAGCGAGCCGGTTCAAGGGCATGTCATGAGCGGGTTTTGCGACCGAGGGGCGCGCAGGCGTAGTTGCGCTACGTTGAGCACCCCGACCGCGCGAAACCCGCTCAGGGCGTGTCATTGGGCCGGCGCAGTAGAAAGTTGGTGAATAATGCAGGCTAGAGCAGCCAGTAGTACAAGCCCAACGCGATGACGATCGCGACGGTCACCCATCCGGCCGTTTCGATGTGCCGGTGCAATGCGCGCTCGGCGCGTTCGCCACCGATGCGGATCGCGCCGGCGACGAGGTACACGCGCTTGCCGCGCCCGATCAGGATGCAGACAAGGAATGGCAGCACCGGCACACCGATGATTCCGCACGACCAGGTCACGAACTTCATCGGGACCACCGGGATCAGCGCGGCGAGGATCAGCACGCCGAACAAGCCCCATTCGTGGGTATGCATCTCCAGCGTCAGCTTGGCGACGCCGGCATCGATGGGCGCCAGCAAATGCAAGGTATCCAACAGCGGCTTCAAGGCCTGGAACGCGAAATGCCCCAAGGCGTAACCAACCAGCGATCCGAGCAACGAGAACAGCAGGCTCAGGGATGCCAGTTGCCACCATTTGCGCGGGCGCGCCAGCGTCATTGGCGCCAGCATGATTTCAGGCATCACCGGGAAGATGAATGCCTCGAAAAAGCTCAACACGCACAGTGCAACATCTGCGCGTGGCTTGGCCGACCATTTCAGCGCCAATTCGTAGAGCGGCTTGAAGAGTTTCATGAATTGCAGCTGCGCGGTGAGGGTCGGAAACCCACTACCCCAACCCACCCAGCAGCGGCACGAAACTCACCGCGTCGAGGTCTTCGTGCAACCACTCATCGCCGTTGCGGCGCCAACGCACCAACCGCTGTTGCTGCGGCGGCCCCACCGGCGCCACCAGCACACCGCCATCGACCAGCTGCTCGCACAGCGCGCGCGGTACGGTTTCACCGGCGGCC
Source organism: Rhodanobacteraceae bacterium (assembly GCA_035688305.1). Lineage (GTDB taxonomy): Bacteria > Pseudomonadota > Gammaproteobacteria > Xanthomonadales > Rhodanobacteraceae > 66-474. Next base: position 5,881 of record DASSNC010000147.1, on the reverse strand, counting down.
GTCAACACGATCGCATCGAACGGCGCCTCGGACGGCCAACCGATATTGCCATCGTCGTGGCGCGAGCGGATGTTTTCGATCTTGAGGTTGCGGAACAAGCGCCGTGCCTTGCGCAGCAGTTCCTCGATGCGTTCGACGGTGAAGACGGTGCCGACCAGCGCCGCCAGCACTGCCGCCTGGTAGCCCGAGCCCGTGCCGATTTCCAGCACGCGTTCGGGGATGCGGTCGGCGATCAGCAGCTCGGTCATGCGCGCCACCACCCACGGTTGCGAGATCGTCTGGCCCAGCCCGATCGGCAGCGCAGTGTTTTCGTACGCGCGTGCCGCCAGCGCCTCGTCGATGAACAGGTGCCGCGGCATGGTGCGGATCACGTCCAGCACGCGCGGATCGGTGATGCCTTCTTCGCGCAAGGTCGCGACCAGCCGGTCGCGCGCACGCTGCGAGGTCATGCCGGCGCCGCGGGCGGACGTCGTGGCCGTAGCGAACAGCCCTCCCGACAAGACACTCATGCGGCGCGTTCTCCTGCGATCTGCGCGGACAGGCCATCGATCCAGCCCGACACTTTTTCCAGCGCCTGGAAGCGCGTGAGGTCGACATGGATCGGTGTCACCGACACGAAGCCGCGCCGCACCGCATCGAAATCAGTGCCGGCGCCGGCATCGTCGGCAGCGCCCGCCGGACCGATCCACCACACGGTGCGCCCGCGCGGATCGCGCTGGGCAATGCACGGAGCGGACCGGTGGCGGCTGCCGAGCCGGGTTACTTCGAAGCCGCGGATTTCCGACCACGGGCGGTCGGGCACATTGACGTTGAGGATGGTGTCGGCGGGCAAGGGATCGACCACCAGTCGCCGCGTCAGCAACAGCACGGCGCGCGCGGCCGATTTGAAATGATGGCCGTTGCCGTCGTGAAACTCGCCCGGCCCGGCCAGCGACACCGCGATCGCGGGCAGGCCGAGGAAGCGGCCTTCCATCGCGGCCGACACGGTGCCGGAATAGATCACGTCGTCGCCGAGGTTGGCGGAATTGTTGATGCCCGACAACACGATGTCGGGTTCCTCATCGAGCAGCCCTGACAGCGCCAGGTGCACGCAATCGGTGGGCGTGCCGGCGACACAATAGTTGCCATCGGGACGCCGGGTGACCCGCACCGGTTGATCGAGCGTCAGGGAATTGCTGGCGCCGGAGCGATCGCGATCGGGCGCGACAATGACGACCTCGCCCACTTCCGCGATGTGTTCGGCGAGCACACGGAGACCCGGCGCATCCACTCCATCGTCATTGCTGAGCAGCACCCGCATCGTTCTTCAACCCGGATCTTCGCGAATGCAAGACGCATGCGCACCCCGACGAGTTTAGCCGATCGCGGTGTCCACGTTGCCCACGCAGGCCTCACTGCCCGGAAGCGGGCGCCGAAACGGCGGCTGGCGTCGGCGCGGTTGAAGCTCCCGCCGGTTGCGTGACCACTTGATAGAACACTTCGCCGGGCTTGATCAGCCCCAGTTGCGAACGCGCGCGCGCTTCGACTGCATCCTGACCATGCTTCAAGTCTTCGACGTCGGCGTGCAGCGCATCGTTGCGTTGCTGGAGCTTGGCGTTTTCCGCCTGCTGGGTGGCAACGTGCTCGCGGATGCCGTGCAAGTCGCGCATGCCGCCGTCACCGACCCACAGTTTGATCTGCAGGGCGATCAACAGCGCAATCAGGATGAGTGCCAACCATTTCAGCATGATTCGAGCGGTCGTCCCGGACCGCGGCTCCGTGCAACGCTCGCGCAACCGCAAGCACCCTGGGCCCGGAGCGGCCAGAACGGGCTTCCCTGCCCCGACTGTTCACGCAAGCCGCTCCGTGGGTGGATCATCGTTGTGTCAGCCCGGAAGCGCCTTCAGGTTCGGGTAGGCGTCGCGCCCAGCATACTTCGCCGCGGCACCGAGTTGTTCCTCGATGCGCAGCAACTGGTTGTACTTGGCGATGCGGTCGGAGCGGCACAGCGAGCCGGTCTTGATCTGGGTCGCGGTGGTGGCGACCGCGAGATCGGCGATGGTGGTGTCCTCGGTTTCTCCGGAACGATGCGAAATCACGGCCGCGTAGTGCGCCCGATCCGCCATCGCGACGACTTCGCGGGTCTCGGACAAGGTGCCGATCTGGTTGAGCTTCACCAGGATCGCATTGGCGACGCCGTTGTCGATGCCCTTGCGGAAGATCGCCGGGTTGGTGACGAAGTTGTCGTCGCCCACCAGCTGGATCTGCTTGCCGAGTGTTTCGGTAATGAGCTTCCAGCCGGCCTGGTCGGCTTCGGCCAAGCCGTCCTCGATGCTGATGATCGGGTACTTGGCACACCAGCCGGCGTACAAATCGACCATGCCGGCAGCGTCGAGCTTGCGATTCTCGCCCTTCAGGTCGTACACGCCGTTGTCGAAGAACTCCGACGAGGCGGGGTCGAGCGCAATCCAGACCTGCTTGCCGGGTGCATAACCTGCAGCCGTGACCGCTTCCAGAATCACCTCGATGGCTTCCTCGTGCGAACGCAGCGCGGGCGCGAAACCGCCCTCGTCGCCCACGGCTGTATTCATGCCGCGCTTTTTCAACTGCGTCTTCAAGGCGTGGAAGCATTCGACGCCGGCACGTAGCGCATCGGAAAACCGGTCAAAGCCGGCCGGCATCACCATGAATTCCTGCATGTCGAGCGGATTGTCCGCGTGCACGCCGCCGTTGATCACGTTCATCATCGGCACCGGCAGCACCGGCGCGCGATCTCCAGCGAGGTACTGCCACAGTGCCTGCTTGCGGGACGCGGCGACCGCATGCGCTGCGGCCAGCGACACGCCGAGCGTGGCGTTGGCGCCAAGCCGCGACTTGTTGGGCGTGCCATCCAGCGCAATCAATTTTTCATCGAGACCTTGCTGGTCCGCGGCGCCGAAGCCGGCCAACGCCTTCGCGATCTCGCCGTTGACGTTCGCGACGGCCTTGGTCACGCCTTTGCCGAGATAACGCGACTTGTCACCATCGCGCAATTCCACTGCCTCGCGCGTACCCGTGGACGCGCCACTCGGCACGATCGCGCGACCGAAGGCACCGTCGGCCAGCGTGATTTCGGCTTCGAGCGTGGGATTGCCGCGGCTATCGAGGACTTCGCGGGCGTGAAGGGTCTTGATTGTCGTGGTCATGTCCAATTTCCAGCACGAAAAAAAGCGTTACCACGGATCGACACGGATTTTCACGGATTAAGCAGCCTGCGACTCTCCCGTTGCGTACCGATCATGATTCAACCGTCCCGGGCCTGGGCCGGGCTCGCGCTGCAATCGCCCTTGATCCGTGTGTATCCGTGTAAATCCGTGGTCAAATCAGTTTGCGTTCTCGAGAAATCCGCCCCGCTTGGTGGCTGCGTCCAGCTCAACCAAAGTCTCGAGCAACGCTTCCATCTTGCCCAGCGGCCACGCGTTGGGGCCATCGGAAAGCGCCTTGTCGGGGTCGGGATGGGTTTCCATGAACACGCCAGCCACGCCGACTGCAATGGCCGCACGCGCCAGCACCGGCACGAACTCGCGCTGGCCGCCGGACTTGTTGCCCTGCCCGCCCGGCAGCTGCACCGAGTGCGTCGCATCGAATATCACCGGGCAATGCGTCTCGCGCATCACCGCCAGCGAGCGCATGTCGGAAACCAGGTTGTTGTAGCCGAAGCTGGCGCCGCGCTCGCACACCATGATGTCGTCATTGCCAACGGCGCGCGCCTTCTCGACGACATTTTTCATGTCCCACGGCGAGAGGAACTGGCCCTTCTTGATGTTCACGGGCTTGCCGGCGCGCGCAACGCGCTGGATGAAATCCGTCTGGCGGCACAGGAAGGCCGGCGTCTGCAGCACATCGACGACTTCGGCGACTTCATCGAACGGCGTGTATTCGTGCACGTCGGTCAGTACCGGCACGCCGATCTGCTTCTTCACCTCGGCAAGAATCCGCAGGCCCTCTTGCATGCCCAGTCCGCGAAAACTCGCGGCCGAAGTGCGGTTGGCCTTGTCGAAGCTGGACTTGAAGATGAAGGGAATCCCGAGCTTGCCGGTAATTTCCTTCAGGCGTCCGGCGGTTTCGATCTGCAGTTGCTCGGACTCGACCACGCATGGCCCGGCGATCAGGAAGAAGGGCCGGTCAAGGCCGACGTCAAAGCCGCACAGGTTCATGTTGAACCCCTCTCCCCTCGGGAGAGGGGCAGGGGTGAGGGTCCGATTACCCGACCAGCCCAAAGTTTGCGAAAGCAGTCATTCATGCGAGTTTGAAAAATCAGTTCCAAGCGTACCCTCACCCGCCCTGCGGGCACCCTCTCCCGGCGGGAGAGGGAAAAGCCTCACCCCGTCGCTTCCTTCGCCAGCTTCGGTGCATCACGCACCACTTTGTATTCGCGCGCGGCCCGCACGAAGCCGTTGAACAGCGGGTGGCCGTCGCGCGGGGTGGAGGTGAATTCCGGATGGAACTGGCAAGCCACGAACCACGGGTGTTGCTGACGCGGCAACTCGACGATTTCGACCAGATCATCGACCGACGTGCCGGCGATCACCAGGCCCTGTTTCTCGAAACGCTCGCGATAGCGGTTGTTGAATTCGTAGCGATGACGATGGCGTTCGCGGATGGTGTCGGCGCCGTACAGCTCGTGCGACAACGTGCCAGGCTTGAGGTTGCACTCCTGTGCACCCAGGCGCATGGTGCCACCGAGGTCCGACGCTTCGTCGCGACGCTGCACTTCACCCGCGCCTTGCGTCCACTCCGTGATCAAGGCGATCACCGGATCGGCGCAGTCACGATCGTTCTCGGTGGACCCGGCCCCGGCCAGGCCGGCGATGTTGCGTGCGAATTCGATGACCGCGGCATGCATGCCGTAGCAGATGCCGAAATACGGAATGCCGCGCTCGCGCGCGTATTTCACGGTCTGGATCTTGCCTTCGAAGCCGCGCTTGCCGAAGCCGCCCGGCACCAGGATTGCGTCGGCGTCATGCAGCACGGCGTCGGCACCGCGGGTCTCGATGGTTTCCGAATCCACCCACTCCAGCAGGATGCGGGTCTGGTTGTGGATACCGCCGTGGCGCAGCGCTTCGCCCAACGACTTGTAGGCGTCCTTGTGCTCGACGTACTTGCCGACGATGTAGATCCTGACCTCGTCCTTTGGATGCTCGATCGCGTCCACCGTGCGTTGCCACTGCGACAGGTCGGCGGGCTTGGCATCGAGGTGCAGCAAGCCAACCACGATGTCGTCCAGACCTTCCTTGTGCAGCCACAGCGGCAGCTTGTAGATGATGTCCGCGTCGGCCGCGCTGATCACCGCGGACTCCGGCACGTTGGTGAACAGCGCAATCTTGCGGCGTTCGTTGTCGGGCAAGGGCTCTTCCGAACGGCACAGCAGGATGTCCGGCTGGATGCCGAGCGCACGCAGCTCCTTCACCGAATGCTGGGTGGGTTTGGTCTTGATCTCGCCGGCGGCCTTGATGAACGGCACCAGGGTCAGGTGCATGAACAGCACCTTGTCGCCACCGCGTTCGATGCGCAGCTGGCGCGCGGCTTCGAGGAAGGGCTGCGATTCGATGTCGCCCACCGTGCCGCCAATTTCGACCAGCGCCACGTCGAAGCCACGGGTGGCCTCGTCAATCGCGTGCTTGATCTGGTTGGTGATGTGCGGGATCACCTGCACGGTGGCGCCGAGGTAATCACCGCGGCGTTCCTTGCGGATCACGGCCTCGTAGATCTTGCCGGTCGTGATCGAATTCTTGCCCGACAGCCGGGTGCGGACGAAGCGCTCGTAGTGTCCCAGGTCGAGGTCGGTCTCGGCGCCGTCGTCGGTGACGTACACCTCGCCGTGCTGGAACGGGCTCATGGTGCCGGGATCGACGTTGATGTA
>DASSNC010000145.1:0-3291 GCA_035688305.1 Rhodanobacteraceae bacterium | reverse complement strand
GGCGTTGCGCGCAGCCAGCGTGCTGGGACTTGGCGTCGCCGGGGTGGACCTGCTGCGTTCGGCACGTGGTCCGCTGGTGCTGGAGGTGAACGCGTCACCGGGGCTTGAGGGCATCGAAACGGTCAGCGGCGTGGATGTGGCGGGGGCCGTGATCGCCCGGCTCGAAACCGCGCTTGCCGAACGAAACTGCAGGACGACAGACATAGTACGAAAGTAATCGTTGACAGGCGAATTGGATGCAATTAATGTCGCCGTCCACAGTCCACGATTCCCGTGGACGTCAACGCGACACGGTGGAGACGCAAATGGTCAAGAATTCCGGATGGGCCGTACTGGCGGTCGTGGTCGGTGCCATGGTCATGCAGGGCTGCACGCAGACCGGTGGGGTCAGGACTGACGCCCCTTCGGCTACGATGTCGTCGGCCGTCACCGCGCCACCGCAGAGCGCGGTGCTTCCGAGGTACAAGAAGGGCAAGCCCGTGGTGAAGGCCGATACCAGGGAGGATTTCGAGGCCGTGGCCGCGGCGGTCATAAAGCAGATGCAACCCGGTGGCCGCTGGCAGTACATCGACAAGAACGAGCGCAAAACTGTCGACGAAACCTTTGCGGACATGCGTGGGCTGTACGACAAATTTGGCAGCGTCGACAACATGGACTCGGCCGCGAAAATTCGCCTGCTGGCCGATCAGAGTACGGTCAACGCGGTCCTGAACAGGAAGGACGGGGAACGGCTGATCTGCCAGAACGAAATTCCGGTGGGATCGCATTTGCAGCGGGTGACCTGCAAGACCTATGCGCAGATGCAAGCCGAGCAATACAATGCGCAAGATTACCTGCGCAGACACGCGCCCACCATTCAGACGAAGGGCGGCGGGGGCTGATCAGGACCGTCGATGAAACGTTTGAACGTGAAGAGACGTATGTTCCGCCTGGTGTCCGGCCTTGCACTTGCGTTGCCAACAGCCCGGACGTACATGCGTACGAGTAGATGTGGTCATTGACGGAGCCGGATGTGACGATCACTCGCAAGCAGCCACTCCCGCGTCCCACCGAGGCTGAGCTGGAAATCCTGCAGGTACTGTGGCAACACAGTACCTGCACGGTGCGTGAGGTTCACGATGTTTTGCACCGCCGCACGGGTACCGGCTATACCACGGCGCTGAAGCTGCTCCAGGTCATGCATGAGAAGGGTCTGGTCCAGCGCGATGAGTCACAGCGCGCCCACGTGTACCGGGCTGCGGTCAGCAAGGAACGCACCCAGAAGCGTTTTCTGGCCGACATCGTGAAACGCGTTTTCGAAGGGTCGCCGTCACGGCTGGTGTTGCAGGCTTTGGGTGACCACCGGGCGAGTAGGGGTGAATTGCGGGAAATCCGTGCGCTGCTGAACCAGCTCGACCAGGATGCCGAACGATGAGTGCTTTGGCACTGGCAGCGGCCGTGGTCCAGGCGTTGGGTTGGTGCCTCGTGCACTTCCTGTGGCAGGCGGCGCTGGTGGGTTTCGTCTACGCGCTGGCGCGCTGGCTGCTGCCGCGCGGCAATCCACGTTACCTCACAGCGATGCTGGCGCTGGTTGCCATGGCGGTGCTGCCGGCATGGACGTTCTGGCACGAACTGCGAGGACTCATCCAACCGGTCCAATTGGCTGGCTTGCTCGTGACCGGGGCCACGCCAACATCCGTGGTGACCTCGGCGCACGCAGCAGAGGGCTGGCTTGCGACCCTGGAGGTGGCTTTGCCTTGGCTGGTGCTGGCCTGGGGGTGCGGGGTTGCGCTGCTCGGGCTGCAGGTTGTGCGACAGTGGTACCGGCTGCGCGCGATCGTGAATGCGGCCGAAGTCTTGCCGGTTTGGCAAGCGCGTGCGCATTGTCTGGGCGAGCGCCTGGGACTGGTACGTGCCGTGCGGGTGCTGGCGAGCGTACGAATCGCGACGCCTACGCTGGTTGGCTGGGTGCGCCCGGCCGTGGTCATGCCGCTGGCGATGCTGGCGGCGATGCCCGCCGAACAGGTGGACCTGATCCTCGCCCATGAACTCGCCCACCTGAGGCGCTTCGACCACATCGCAAACCTGTTCCAGGTATTCCTCGAGGTCGTATTTTTCTATCATCCCATGGTGCACTGGATTTCACGTGACGCGCGCAACGAACGCGAGGTGTGCTGCGATGAGTTGGCATTGCGCGTGAGTGGAGGGCGTCGCCGTGATTTCGTGGCGGCACTCGCCGGACTGGAAGAATTCCGGGCTGAACACTCCGGGCTGGCTCTGGCCGCGAGCGGTGGCGTGTTGGTGGAGCGCGCGTGGTTTGCGGCCGGAATGGTGCCGCATCGGCAACGGCCGCATGCACACGGCATTTTGGCGGTGCTGACCCTGCTTGGCGTGAGCATCGTCGTGGGGACACTCTGGCGAAACCACGACGCACGAACGACACAAGTCCCCTCGCCGCCGCAGCCGGTGGCTTCGCTGGCCATACCCGTGCCCACTCTTGTGCTGACCGGGCTTGCGCCTCGATCTGAGCGCCTTGCGCCGTTGCAACTGGTGGCGGTATCCAAAGCGGCGCCGATATCGCTGCCGCAGCCAGCGGTGCGCGTGATCCCACGTGCAGAGCAGATTCAGGTGGACAATGTCGTGGCAGCCGATGCGGTGCTTCCAGTGCTGCCGACAGTTCAGTTGGCTGCTCCGCCGACGCTTGGCGCGGCGCTGACGCTGCATGATTCGCAGGTGCCGCAGCCGACGAAGGCAGTCGCGCCGGCTTATCCACAGCAGGCGCTGCTCGACGGAACCCGAGGTGATGTGACGGTCGCGTTTACACTGGATTCCGAGGGTCATCCGCATGACCTCAGCGTGGTCCGCTCCTCGCCTGCAGGCGTGTTTGACGTCGCGGCGCTGCGGGCGATTGGTCAATGGCGGTTTCGGCCGTCCGGCGCGCCTGGGCGACGTTTCCAGCAGTCTTTCAGTTTCACGCCGGGACGTGCCAGCGGCCTTGATGTCGTGGTTGCCCGCTCGAGCTGCCAGCCCGTGACCGGCAGCCATATTTGCCGCCGCTTTGATGCGGCTGTGCAAGGCTTGACGACACGCGTGCCACCCACGCGCTGAACCGCCAGTCCGATCTGGGCAGGCGGCGGGATTCTCGCTAAGCTTGCATCACTGCGTTCCAACGCGCGCCGACCGGGATTCGCCATGCGGGTACTGGTGATCGAAGACAACAACGACATCGCGACCAACATCGGCGATTATCTGGAGGACCGTGGGCACGTGGTCGACTTCGCCGGCGATGGCGTGACTGGCCTGCATCTGGCC
>DASSNC010000132.1:0-24769 GCA_035688305.1 Rhodanobacteraceae bacterium | reverse complement strand
GTGGTGCTTTTCGGACGCGGCGCGCGCTGAAATTCCAAGGAGAAAAACAAGTGAAACCGCTACCACGCAACTTCGTCTTGTGGCTGATCATGGCGGCGGGTCTTCTGCTGCTCGGCGGCTGCGCCACGGCACCGGCCGTGCACGACACGGGCACCACGGCTGCGTCCGTGGAGCGCTACATCATCGGCCCGGGCGACTCGCTCGAGATTTACGTGCGCGACAATCCGAAGCTCTCCACCACCGTACCGGTGAGGCCAGACGGGCGCATCTCGATCCCTTTGGTGCAATCGATCCAGGCGGCCGGCAAGACGCCGGATGAACTGGCGGGCGACCTGCAGAAGGATCTGAGCCAGTACATCCGCGAGCCGATCGTGACGGTGATCGTCAAGAGCTTCGTTGGCGCCTACAGCCAGCAGGTGCGCGTGGTCGGCCAGGCCGCGAAACCGATGGCGCTTTCCTACCGCAGCGGCATGACCCTGCTCGACGTGATGATCGACGTGGGTGGCCTGACCAAGTTCGCGGCGGGCAACGACGCGAAAGTGGTCCGCCACCTCCCGGACGGCTCGGAGAAAACCATTCCCGTGCGACTGGGCGACCTGATGAACGGCGACATCAAGTACAACATGGCGATGCGACCGGGCGACATCCTGATCATTCCACAGTCGTTGTTCTGAGGCTGAGGCCGCGAAGCGAACCCGCGGCCCTAGCGAATTCAGGGGCAAGAACCAATGCAGAAACCATCGATTGATTTGCATGAGCTGTACCAGCAAGTGCTGCTGGAGGCACGCGCCACCTGGCGCTACCGCTGGCATGCACTGGTCTTCGCCTGGTGCGTGATGATCGTTGGCGCGCTACTGGTGTTCAGCCTGCCCAACAAATACGAAGCGAGCGCGCAGGTGTATGCCGACACCGAAGCGCTCACGAATCCACTGCTGCACGGTCTTGCGGTGCAGCCCGATCCTCGCGCCCGGCTCCAGGTGATCACCCACACACTGCTTTCACGCCCCAACCTCGAGGAGGTCGCTGACAAGACCGGCTTGTCGGTACGCGCCACCAATCCTGCCGACAAGGAGGTGCTGCTGGACCAGTTGGGAAATGCCGTTTCCATCCAAAACGCCGGGACCAAGGATCTGTACAACATCAGCTACAGCGATCCCGACCGAAAGATGGCGCAGAAAGTCGTGCAGGCGTTCCTGCAGATCCTCATGAACCACACGCTTGGGGCAAATAGTGCGTCCACCGCCCGCGCGCAGGACTTCCTCGAGCAACAGGTCGACGATTACGCGAAGCGGTTGAACGAGGCGGAGAAGCGCCTGGCGGAGTTCCAGAAGGCCAATGTCGGCTTCATTCCGAGCCAGGGCGGCAGCAGTTACTTCACGCGCCTGCAGGCGGCCGAGACCCAGCTCCAGACCCTGCAGGACCAGTACCACACGGCGGTGGCGGCCCGCGGGACCATCGAAGGACAGATGCATGCCATGGAAAGTGGTTCGGCCGGCAGCATCGATCCCCGCACCCAGGAAATCGACCAGCAGATAGCGGCCTACCAGGCGCAACTCAACAAGCTGCTACTGACCTATACCGATCAATACCCGGATGTGATTTCGACGCGCCGCATGATCAAGCAGTTGCAGCAACGCCGCGCCGAAATGAAGAAAAGCGGCGGCAGCTCGCTCATGGGCGTGGTCTCGGACAACCCGGTGTACCAGGAGATGCAGAAGTCCCTGTATACGAGCCAAGTCAACATCCAGCAGCTCGCCGCACAAATCGCATCGCAGAAGCAGCAGATCGCCGATCTCAAGGCCAACGTCGACAAGATCACCGATGTGCAGGCCAGCCTGCAAAAGATGACGCGCAACTACGACGTCACCAAGAAACAGTACGACGAACTGGTCGCGCGGCTGAATACGGCGCAATTGTCGCAGGATGCTAGCCAAAGCGGAAACAATCTGAAATTCCGTGTAATCAACCCGCCGGTCGTTCCGCTGCTGCCATCCAGCCCCCACCGGGGCTTGCTGCTGTTGATGGTGTTCGGGCTCGCCATTGTACTGGGGGCCGGCTTCGCGTATTTCATGCATCTGATCCGGCCGGTCTTCGTCAGCCTCAAGCGCTTGCGTGAATCTGGTGACTACCCGGTGCTCGGCGCTTTCAGCATGATCATCTCGCAATCGAGGCGCGAGGAAAGGCGCCGCGAAGTCATCGGATTCTGCGCCGGGGCATGCCTGTTGGCCGTGGTTCTGGTGGTGGGACTCGCCTTGAATGGGCCGCTCACCCATCTGGTGCAACACTTCTTCGTGATGGGTGGTGCCGTATGAGCATCGTCGAAAAGGCGGCCGAAAAACTCAAGGCCCGGCAGCCGGACTCTCCGGTGCAGCCGCAGCGGCCACCGGCACCGGATGTCGAAGTGCTCGACGCCGATACCGCGACCACCATTGAGCGACTGCCGGAGCGGACACGGGAGGTACTCCCGGAAGGAACCGCGCCGCTGTGGCACGTCGATCCCAGGGCGCTCGAGCGCGCCGGCATGTTGCCTGTCGAGGCCGAGGCCAAGGACCGGCTGGCGGATGAACTTCGTCGCATCAAGCGGCCGTTGCTGGACAACGTGAACGGCAAGGGTGCCAAGCCGATCACCCATGCGGAGCGCATCGTCGTCAGCAGCGCGGCGCCGGATGAAGGCAAGACCTTCACGGCGATGAATCTCGCCATGAGCCTTGCACGCGAGCGTGATTTCGAGGTCCTGCTGGTGGATGGCGACATCCCGAAATCCGACGTCACGCGCATCCTAGGACTGGAAGGGCAACCGGGCTTGATGGACGTGCTGGTGGACGAACAGCGCCACCCCGCCGATGTCATCGTGCGGACCGATGTGCCCAACCTGTCGGTAGTTCCTGCCGGCCAGCACCACGCTCTGGCGGCCGAGCTGTTCGGCAGCCTCCGGATGCAATATGTCCTCGAGGAACTCGGCGGCCGCAGCCGCAGGCGCCTGGTCGTGTTCGATTCCTCGCCGCTGCTGGCGGTCTCGGAATCGCAGGTGCTCGTCTCCCACATGGGTCAGGTGGTGGTGGTTGTCGCCGCCGGACGCACGCACCGCAGCGCACTCGCGTCGGCGCTGGAGGAGATGAGCGACTCGCAATACGTCGGCCTCATTCTCAACATGAGCCGGCTTCCCGCCAGCGAGAATCACTATGACCGGTACTACGGCCGGTATGCCAGGATCACCGAAGGGGCAGCCTGATGCGAGCCCTGTCGGCGTCGGTCGTCTTGTCGACGATGGTCCTTGGCGGCTGCCTGACCGTGGCGAAAGCCCAGGACCTTGATCTCGATAATCCCCCTTCGATGAATTCGGAGTTCGGCGGACAGCCCTACGACTCGGACACCCTGCCGCCGGGACACATTCCGCAGCCCAGTCTGGAAAACCCCGGACTCGTCACGGGTGTCACGCTCGGCCAGTTGTACACCGACAACCTGCGGCTCGCGAGGAGCGACGGGTCCAAACAGTCGGGCTTGATCACCCAGGTCCAGCCGTTCGTGAAGGGAGCGTCGAGCGGGCCGCGGTTTTCCGGCATGTTCGACTACGCGCTCAACGGCTACCTGTACGAGAAGCCATCGGGCCACAATCAATTGGCCCAGAACCTCGATGCCCGCGGCACCTTTACGATCCTGCCGCAGCACTTCTTTCTCGATGGGGCCGTGTCTTACGGCCAGCAGATCATCAACAACCAGCTCCCGAGCGGGGGCGGCACGTTTTTCCTGACCAACAACCGGGCCAACGTGGGCATCGCGACGCTCAGCCCCTACTGGCTGCAGGATCTCGGCAGGGTCGGCACCATGAGCCTGCGCTACACCCACGGCCGTGTGGTTTACAACGACCGTGGCCTGGGCAGCGAAAACGGCAGCCTCCTGAGCGGCATCCCGGATGTCACGCTGGACTCGGCACAGTTCAACATGCAAAGCCCCCAGTATCAAACCTGGGGCTGGAACCTGAGTTACTCCGAGGAGCGCGTGACGCCGGACTTCGGGCCCTCCTGGGATTTCGCGATCGCCAAGCTGGGCGGCTCAGTGCAGGTCAACGACAGCCTCCGCTTGCTGGTGGATGGCGGCAAGGAAAACAAGTTTCTCCCCGACGGTACGGTGGAAAAACTTGGGTCGACCTTCTGGGAGGCAGGCTTTCAATGGGTGACTTCCCGGGACAATGTGAAATTCATGGTGGGCCATCGGTTTTTCGGGCGCAGCTATCAGCTCTCCTGGACGCATCAGGCGGCGCTCCTCACCACCAACGTCAGCTACGTCGAGCGGCCGACCACCTACAACCAGCAATTGATGGGGATGGACTTCGGATCGGGCGGCCTGCCGCCGGTCAATGTGCGTCCGGACATTCCTTCGCTGCTGGAACGCCAGCCGTATTTGATGAAGCGCCTGTCGGCGTCCGCCCTCTACACCATGCCCAAAAGCCGGCTGAGCTTGCGGGTATACGATGAGTTGCGCACCTATTTCGAAGACAGCGACAGGCGGGAACGCGCGGCCAGCGCCGACCTGAGCTGGATGTTCGATCTTGGACCATTCACCACGATGACCCCGAGCGTCCGTTGGCTGCGCCGGCAGTTCCGCGACGGGCAGACCACCAACGGGCACTATGCGCAACTGACGCTGGTGCACCAGCTCGACACGAAGAATTTCGGAAGCATTCGCGTGCGCCACGACAACAGGGGAGTCACATCGGCGGCATTGGGCGCTCACGGGTACACCGTCAACGTGATCTTCGTGCAGTGGACCCACCTGTTCTGAGAAACATATGTACCAGTCGTTCTACAAGCTGCACGGCAAGCCCTTCCAGTTGACCCCCGACCCCGCGATGCTGTTTCCCAGCAAGGGACACAAGCGCGCGATGTCGTACCTGCTCTACGGTTTCGAGCAGGGCGAAGGCTTCGTGATGATCACCGGGGCGGTCGGGACCGGAAAGACGCTGCTGATCCAGAAGCTGTTCGAGGAACTGGGGCATCGCAACATCGCCATGGCCAGCATCGCCTCGGCGAACCTCGACAGCGAGGACATCCTGCCAGCCGTGGCCTCCGCGCTGGAGTTGCCCTACGAACGGCGTAGCAAGGAAGCCTTGCTGCAAGCCGTGAAACAGCACCTCATTTCGTTGCGCGGTCGCCATACCCAGGCGCTGCTGGTGGTGGACGAAGCGCAGACGCTCACGCCCGCCGCGCTCGAGATGCTGCGCATCCTGTCGAACCTCGAAGTCGGCGGTCGCGCACTCCTGCAGGTCTTCCTGGTCGGGCAGACCGAGTTGCGGCGGGTGATCATCAGCAACCACATGGAGCAGTTGCGCCAGCGGATCATCGCTTCGCACCGGCTCGAGCCGATGGATACGGAAGAGTGCAAGGCATACATCTTGCATCGCCTGCATGCTGTTGGCTGGAACCAGGACCCCGAGGTGGCGCCCGAAGTCTTTTCCGGTGTCTACCGGGCCAGCGGCGGCATTCCCCGCAAGATCAACCTGATCATGGATAGGCTGTTGTTGCACGGATATCTGGAGGAATTGCACCGCCTCGATGGGACGGCGCTCGCCACCGTGCTCGATGAAATCCAGGAGGAAATGTCGGGTGTGCCGACGACCCTGGAACCGACTCCCGTACCCCAGAACGTGGACCTGAGCCGCGCCAATGCGACGTCGGAACATGAAACCGAACTCGCTGCACTCGAACTCAAGCGCAACAACATCCTGATGGAACTGATGCGCGAAGAAGTCCGGCTCAAGGAGATGCTGCAGGACGCCCCGGCCCCCGCGCCGGCTGCCGACAATGCGGCGGCCACCAACGCATGGCAGCCGCGCTCCACAGCGGAAGGCAAATGAACGCCGCGCCGCCGCAGCCCGGCACCGTCATCAATGCCATGACGGTGGACGTGGAGGATTATTTCCAGGTCGCGGCCTTCGAGAAATGCATTGCGCGCGAGGACTGGCCACGCTGGCCCGTTCGCGTGGAAGACAACACCCGGCGCGTGCTCGGGCTGTTCGACCGGCATCGCGTGCACGCAACGTTTTTCATCCTCGGCTGGGTGGCGGAGCGCTTCCCCGCATTGGTGCGGGACATCGCCTCCGCAGGCCACGAGATCGCCAGCCACGGCTTCGGCCACGAGCGCCTGACCACCATCAGCCGCGCCGAATTTCGCGACGGCATCGTCCGGACGAAGCATCTACTGGAAGACATTTCCGGCAGCACGGTGCAAGGCTACCGTGCCCCCAGCTATTCCATCGGCCCGGGCACGCTGTGGGCGCACGAGGAACTGCGTGAGGCCGGCTACCGCTACAGTTCCAGCATCGTGCCGATCCACCATGATCTCTACGGCATGCCCGAGGCGCCGCGATTCGCCTTCCGCGACGAGGGCTCGGGGCTGCTTGAAATTCCGGTGACCACGGCGCGGGCGTGGGGACGCAATTGGCCGTGCGGTGGTGGTGGCTATTTCCGCCTGCTTCCCTATCCGCTGTTCAAGCGTGGCCTGGCGGGGGTAAACCGCCGTGAGCATCATCCGGGCGTGTTCTATTTTCATCCTTGGGAAATCGATCCGGGGCAGCCACGGGTGCCCGGCGTAACTTTCAAGAACCGGGTGCGGCATTACTTGAATCTCGCACGCACGGAGCCGCGGCTCGACCGACTGATGCGTGATTTTCGTTTTGACAGGATGGATCGGGTTTTCCTGGCTTCCGCACCGGTCCGGTTTCCGGTTGTGTCCTTGCGGCCGGCCGCATTGTGTGTGCAGTGAGGGGAATGCGAGATGCTCGACCGCGTGGACGACAGCAGTCCATCCGCCAATGCCTGCGTCGTCAAGCCTCTGGCGCAGGGTGACGAGGAGCGCTGGGATGCCTTTGTCGGTTCCGCGCCCGAAGCCACCTTCTTTCATCGTGCCGGCTGGCGCGGCGTCATCGAGCAGGCGCTCGATCACCGCAGCCACTATTTGTACGCCGAACGTCAAGGCACGATCACGGGCATTCTGCCGCTGGCCGAGATTCGCAGCCGGCTGTTCGGCCATTCGCTGATTTCGACGCCGTTCTGCGTGTACGGCGGCGTGGTGGCGTCGGACGCGGAGAGCGAGGCGCGGCTTACCGAGGCAGCGGTCGCACTTGCCGAAGGCCTACGCGTCGACTACCTCGAATTGCGTGAGCGCGAATCGCGGCATCACGGTTGGCCGGTCAAGGACCTCTACGTCCGGTTCCAAAAGACGATCCACCCCGTGCATGAGCAAAACTGGAAGGCCATCTCGGCCAAGCGCCGCAACATGGTCCGCAAGGGCACCGGCTTCGGGCTCGATGCGCGCCACGACGGCAGCATCGACGAGTTTTACCGGGTGTACTCGGAGAGCGTTCGCAACCTGGGCACGCCGGTATTAGCCCGCAACTACTACGCGCAGCTCAAGCAGGCCTTCGGCGAAGACTGGGAGATCACCATGATCACCCACGAGGGACAGCCGGTGGCCACAGCCATGAGCTTCTACTTCCGCGACGAAGTGCATCCCTATTACGCGGGTAGCGTGATGCGCGGCCGTGATCTCGCCGCAAACGATTTCATGTATTGGGCGCTCATGCAGCGTGCGGCGGAGCGTGGCGCGCGGGTGTTCGATTTCGGGCGCAGCAAGCAAGGTACCGGTTCTGGCGACTTCAAGAAATATTGGGGCTTCGAATCGCAACCACTTCCCTACGCATATCACTTGGTGCGCGCAACGGAAGTCCCCAATATCAGCCCCACCAATCGCAAATACGGCCTGTTCATCAAGGCATGGCAGCGGTTGCCGCTGCCGGTGAGCTGCGTCGTCGGCCCGCGGCTGGCGCGGGATCTCGGATAAGCCATGGGCGCGATACTGTTCCTGTGCCATCGACTGCCCTGGCCGCCCGACAAGGGCGACAAGATTCGCTCGTACCGCGTGTTGCGACGGCTCGCGGAACGCAATCGCGTGTACTTGGGCACCTTCGTGGACGATCCCGCGGACTGGCGGTACCTGGCCGAGGTCGAGAACGTATGCGCCGGTGTTTGCGTGCGACCCCTGCCGCCATGGCGGACCCGGTGGCGTGCGCTCGCATCGTTGGCACGGGGCGAGGCGTTTACGGTCGGAGTTTACCGGGATCGCGAGATGCGGTGTTGGGTCGAAAGGGTAATGGCTACCGAAAAGCCCGATCTCGCCCTGTGCTTTTCCTCCGGAGTGGCACCATTCGTGCTGCCATACGATCAAGTGCGCAGGGTGATGGATTTCGTGGACGTCGATTCCGACAAGTGGCGGCAATATGCGCGGGCACATTCGGGGCTGCCGCGCATGATCTATCAACGGGAAGCACGGCGGCTCGCGAATTTCGAGCGTGAGGTGGCCGCGAAGTTCGACGCCAGCATGTTCGTTTCGGAGTCCGAAGCAGCCTATTTCCGCAAGCAAGTGCCGCACGCGGCGGCCAAGGTTCACGGGATCCTGAATGGCGTCGATGCAGGATATTGGGATCCACAGCGCGATTATTCCACCCCGTATCGACCGGGCGAACGTGCGGTGGTGTTCGTTGGCGCAATGGATTACCGCGCGAACGTGCACGCGGTGGAATGGTTTGCGGGGGAAGTCTGGCCACGGGTTCGTTCCCGCCAACCGGCGGCACATTTCTATATTGTCGGCAGCAAACCGGCCCCCGCGGTTCGGGCATTGGGTGAACTCGATGGCATCACCGTGACAGGACGGGTCGACGACGTGCGCCCCTATGTGGCGCACGCCCACGCCGTGGCAGCGCCATTGCGCATTGCACGCGGCATCCAGAACAAGGTGCTGGAAGCCTTGGCCATGGAGAAAGTCGTGCTGGCGACGCCGGAAGCGTGGGAAGGGATCGAGGACTTCGACGGTCGCCAAGGCTGCATCGACGGTTCGGCCGAGACATTGG
Source organism: Rhodanobacteraceae bacterium (assembly GCA_035688305.1). GTDB lineage: Bacteria > Pseudomonadota > Gammaproteobacteria > Xanthomonadales > Rhodanobacteraceae > 66-474. The sequence goes on along the minus strand of DASSNC010000132.1, from coordinate 15,864 downwards.
CGACCGAAGCCGTGCGTTGGCTGGATGCGCCGACGCCTGCCCGGGTCGCCTCGGCGCGTGCCATGATCCTCCGCCGGCACGATTGGACCCACAATCTCGACGCTTACCAAAACGTGCTGGCCAGGGCAGCTTCCGGACCGGGCCCCATCGATGCCGTGGGCCGGGCGCGGCTGGAGGCTTGCTCATGAACCGACCACTCGCCGCCAGTGAGGCGCGCCCCTCGTTGCGCGCCTCCGGCTGGATGGTTGCCGCGACGGCATTCGCCGTAGCCGTCGTCGTGTTGCTGGCCAGCTATTGGCAGACGGTGCAATCCCTGCTGTGGGTTTGGGACCACGACGGAACCTATCAGTACGCGTTCCTGATTTTCCCGCTCAGCGTGTGGGTGGCATTCACGCTGCGCGAGCAACTGCGAACCAATCCACCTGTACCCAGTATTTGGGGCTTGTCGGCGGTAGGTGCATTGGCGTTCGTGTGGTACGTCGGGCACCTGCTCGATGTCAATCTTGTACAGCACTTCGCATTGATCGCCATGTTCCCCGCCCTGGTCCTTGCCTGCTGGGGCTGGCGGGCAGTGTGGGTACTGGCATTCCCGCTCGGCTACCTGGTGGTGTTCGCGGTTCCCTGGGGGGACGGACTCGTGGGTCCGCTGCAGGACATCACGGCGCGCTTCGCGGTTCACGCACTCGAGCTAACCGGCACGCCGGTGCTGCTCAACGGCCGCGAGATCATCACGCCTTCGGCTACATGGATGGTCGAGGACGCCTGCAGTGGCGTGAAGTTCTTCGCCGCCTGTACTGCGCTCGGTTGCCTGTACGCATACCTCATGTATCGCCGCTGGTGGAAGCGCGTCATTTTCGTGGCGCTGGCGGCTGTGGTGCCGGTGATCGCGAATGGCTTCCGCGTGTACTTCACCGTGTTGATCGGTGAAACCTGGGGGATGAAGTACGCCACAGGCACGGACCACATGGTTTTCGGCTGGCAGTTCTTCGGCACCGTGCTCGTGCTGTTGCTGCTGGTGGGCTGGTTTTTCCGCGACCCGATGCCGGACAGGTATTTTTCGGCGGTGGCAGGCAAGGCAGGCGCTGGCGCGCGGTCGATGATTTGGCCCGCCGCCATCGTGCTGCTCGTCGCAGCCCCCGTGGCGGCAGCCATGTTGGTGTCAGCCGTACCCCAGGAACGCTTGAGCCCTGATGCGCCTGCCATCGAAGGCTGGAATGGTCCGCAACCCGCCGAAGGGGATTGGAAGCCATCTTTCCAGGGTGCTGCCGGGGAAATGCAGGCGGCTTACCGATCCGCATCGGGCGCGGCCGCCGTGGAGTTGTTCCATGCCGTCTACACGGGCAGGCCACGACGTGGGCACAGCCTGATCACCTACGGCAATGACGTGTATGACGAGCAGCGCGTACGAGTCCTCAGCCACACGAACCTGCGCGTCGAACTCGCCGGAGGAAGGAGTACGACGGCGAGTGAGCTCCGACTGGCCGGTCCTTCGGGGCCGCAGTTGGTCTGGTATTGGTACTGCGTCGACTCGCGCTGCACGCGTTCGACCGTATGGACAAAATTGCTTCAGGCGTGGGACGTCCTGCGCGGGCGCGCGCCCCGATCATCCGTCTGGGCACTATCGACGATGGTTCCCCATGATGACCTGAATCGCGCACGGGGCCACATGCGTTCCTTCGCGCGGATGCTGCCGGTGTCCGGCGCGGATTCTGGAGCCCCATACCCTGCCGCCCAGGCGGCGAACCGGCAATGAACGGCAAGCCACTCATAGCACACGTCCTCTACCGGCTCGATCCCGGTGGCATGGAACGCGTCATGATATCGCTCATCAAAGCGACCGGTGATCGCTATCGGCACGCGGTGATCGTGCTGGCGGGGTTCGGACGATTACGCCTCGAAGTCGAGGGCTCCGTTGTGGCCTGTCTTTCGCTCGACAAGAAACCCGGCAAGGACTGGCCGTCCTATTTCCGGTTTTGGCGCATGCTGCGGAAACTGAAGCCCGACCTGGTGCAGACCTACAACATCGGGACCCTCGATCTGGCACCGGTCGTGCGCATGGCCGGAATCCGCCGGCTGGTGCACGCCGAACACGGGCGCGACGCAAGCGACCCTAACGGAGACGTTCGCAAACACCATCGCATGCGACGCTGGATGACGCCATTCATAACGCGCTACGTCGCCGTGTCGGCGGACCTGGAAAAATGGCTTACGGATCGCGTTGGCGTGCCGGCAACCAAGGTGACGCACATCGCGAACGGTATCGATACGGCGCGCTTCGCCACGGTGCGCGATTTGCCGCCGCCGCGTCGCCTGTTGGGCGACCTCGCGCCCCCGGGCACCGTCCTGATTGGCAACATCGCGCGTCTCGACAAAGTCAAGGATCATGCAGGCCTGCTCGCCGCGTTCAAGCTTCTTCGCGAGCAATCCCGGACGAGCGGTGCGGATTGCCGCCTGTTTATTGCAGGTGACGGGCCACAACGTGCGGTACTGGAACAGCAAGTCCTCGAAGCGGGTTTGGCGCAGACCGTCCGCATGCTGGGTCACCGTGACGACGTTGCCGAGCTACTCGCGGAATGCGACATATTCGCGCTTTCCTCCGTTGCCGAAGGCATGCCGCTTACGCTCCTCGAGGCCATGTCGGCAGGTCTGCCGGTCGTTGCAACGGCGGTAGGGGACGTCGCGATGGTCGTCGAAGATGGAGGGACCGGAACGCTGGTGCCGGCCGCAAATCCCGTTGCCTTGGCGAGCGCCGTTGCCGCCTACGCTGCAGACGAGCGGTTGCGGCGCCTGCATGGCGAAGCCGGCCGCGCCCGTGCCGAAGCTCACTTCAGCCTACGCGCGATGACTTCGGCATACGAATCATTGTACGACGAAGTACTGCAGCCGCCGATGCGCGTCGGGCCGTCCGGCGTGGCTTCACGTTTGACCGAACGCAAGGAGCATTGACTTGTGCGGCCTGGCGGGAATCGCGTTGTCGCACCGGGTGCAACCCGATGAAAGGATCGTGTCCGCCATGCGCGATGCGCAGCGCCATCGCGGTCCGGACGGGTCGGGGCTATACCTGGGTGAAGGCGTCGGTCTGGGACATCGCCGGTTGTCCATCATCGATCTGGAGCACGGCCAGCAGCCGATGGTGGACGAGTCGGCTGGGCTCGCACTCAGCTATAACGGCGAGCTCTACAACTTCCAGGAGCTGAAAGCCGAACTGGAGGCATGCGGCATCACGTTCCAGACACGCTGCGACACGGAGGTGTTGCTGCGCGCCTGGCAGCAGTGGGGCGAGGAATGCCTCGGGCGCCTCGTCGGCATGTTCGCCTTTGCGGTTTGGGACATGCGATCGAAACGCATCTTTCTGGCACGCGATCCGATCGGCATCAAGCCCATGCACTACGGCTTCAACAGCAAGGGCGATCTGGTGTTCGCGTCCGAACTCAAGGGGCTGTTGGCGCATCCGGACGTGCAGCGCAGAATTGATCCGCAGGCGCTGGAAGATTACATGGCGTTCGGCTACGTGCCGGACCCGAAGACGATCTATCGCGGCGTCTTCAAGCTTCCGCCCGGCCATTGGCTGAGCTGGCGCGCCGGCGAAGCGGCGCCCGCCGCACGCCAGTACTGGGACGTGCCGTTTTCGCCTGGCAACGATGTCGCTTTGGACGAAGCCAAGGCGCAACTCCGAGACCTCTTGGACAGTTCCGTCGAAAGCCAGATGGTCGCGGATGTGCCACTCGGCGCGTTCTTGTCCGGCGGGGTCGATTCAAGCGCCGTCGTCACCAGCATGAGCCGCATTTCGCGCCAACCGGTGCGCACCTGTTCGATCGGCTTCGATGACGGTGGGTTCGACGAGACCGAATACGCGCGGACGGTTGCGCGGCAATTGAATACCCTTCATTTCGAGAGGCAGGTGAGCGCCGACGACTACGGGCTTGTCGACACCCTGGCCGCGACGTACGACGAACCGTTTTCCGACAGCTCGGCGCTGCCGACCTATCGCGTCTGCGAATTGGCGCGCACCCAAGTGACGGTTGCGCTATCCGGCGACGGAGGCGACGAGGACTTCGCCGGCTATCGTCGTTATCGCATGCACGCTTGGGAAAGCGCGCTTCGCTCGCGCCTGCCCCGATCGATGCGGAAGCCGATTTTTGGGAGCTTGGGCAATCTCTATCCCAAGGCAGATTGGGCGCCTCGTCCGCTGCGTGCCAAGACCACGCTGCAGGCACTCGCCCGCGACGACGTGGAGGCCTATTTCCATACGGTAAGCACAACGCCGACGATGCTGCGGCAAGCACTTTACAGCCCGGTGTTCAAGCGCGAGCTCCAGGGCTACAGTGCGCTGGCGGTATTCAGAAACCACGCCGATCGGGCGCCAACGGATGATCCACTGTCGCTGGCACAGTACCTGGACTTCAAGACCTGGCTGCCCGGTGACATCCTGGCGAAGGTCGACCGGGCAAGCATGGCGCATAGCCTGGAAGTACGCGTACCGCTGCTCGACCACCGCCTGGTCGAATGGGCGTCCTCGTTGCCGCCCAGGTTGAAGCTGCGAAATGGTACGGGCAAGTACGTCTTGAAAAAGATGCTGGAGCCGGACCTGCCGCATGCGGTGCTCTACCGCCCCAAAATGGGTTTTCGTGTGCCGTTGGCGGCGTGGTTGCGCGGTCCCCTCGCGAACCGCACCCGCGAAGCATTGCGCGGCGGTGCGATCGCGGAAAGCGGCTATTTCGAAGCGTCGGTACTCGATCGGCTGGTGCGCCAACACGCCTCCGGTCAAAGCGACCACAGCGCAACATTGTGGAAGTTGCTGATGCTCGACGCTTTCCTGCAGCACATGCAGCGGACGACCGCAGCCGACAGTGGTACACCGTCAATGACGCTTGCCGGAGCGCTGTCATGAGCGGCTGCATTCTGGTGTTCGGCATGCCTCGCTCAGGCACCACCTGGGTCGGCAAGCTGTTCGACAGCCATCCCGACACGTTGTATCGGCACGAACCGGACAGCGTGCGGCGTCTTGGCTTGCCCCTGTATCCGGAAATCGAATCTGCAAGGCAATATCGGGACGAGTTGGAGCAATTTGTTGCGTCGCTGCCCCGCATGCGGTCGTCAAAGGTGGTGGGCAAGCAGCCGCTGTTTCCGAAAAGCTACCAGTCCGCGGCAGCGCTCGCAGCCTATCGGGCGAGCGTTGCCGCCGCGAAGGTAGCCAACCGCGTCCGACGGAACTTTCCCTGCCCGTACAGGCCAACGGGCGCAGGACTCGAGCGCGTCCGTGTGGTCTGGAAATCCATCGAATCCCAAGGTCGGCTGGGTGTGTGCATGGAGGCATTGCCGGCGGCGCGTGCCATCCATCTGATGCGGCATCCCTGTGGTTACGTGGCATCGATATTGCGTGGAGAAGCAGCGAACCGTTTCGGCGATCTGATACCGAGCGCCGAGGATCTGTGGCTCTTCAAGTTGCTGTTGGCAACGCCGGCCGGAAAAGAACATTCCATCACGCTCGAGGACATCAGGCAGCTTACGCCGGAGGAGCGCCTGGCGTGGCGTTGGGTGCTGATCCAGGAAAAGACCCTTGCCGACGCTGAGCAATCCGATCGAGTGCTTACCGTTCGCTACGAGGACATCTGTGCAGAGCCTTCCTCGATCACGCGGCGGATATTCGATTTCGCCGGTTTGGACTGGCAATCACAGACCGAGGCATTCGTCCTTGCCAGTACCCCGTCAGCGGAACAGGCGCGCAACACCGATTACTACAGCGTCTTCAAGACTCCAAAGGCCTCCGCGGAACGGTGGCGCACTGAATTGACACCGGAGATCATCGAGCGGGTCATGAAGATTTTGCGCAGCAGCGCGCTCAATCGCTACTACCCCATCGAAGGGCGAGTTCCGGCGACCGCGGCGGAGGTTGCGACATGATTGCCGTGCCTGTCGATGCTGGCGACAATGCCGCCCCGCCGCAGAAGGCCGCGCCTCGCACGACTTCGGCAAGCCCCCTGCCGGCAACCCCAGCGTGCAAGGGCCGTCCGACCCGCCTCCTGGTTTTTACCAGCCTTTATCCGAATTCGGTCCAGCCACGGCACGGTGTTTTCGTGGAGGAGCGATTGCGCCATCTCATGGATTCCGGGAGGGTCGAAGCGACCGTGGTCGCGCCCGTACCGTGGTTCCCATTCCGGCATCGTCGATTCGGCCGCTACGCGACGTTTGCGCAGGTGCCGCGCCGCGAGCATCGCCACGGAATCGAAATCCTCCACCCGCGATACACGGTCATACCGAAGGTGGGCATGAGCCTGGCGCCGCGGCTGATGTGCCGTGCGGCATTGCCAGTCCTCCGCCGCCTGCAAGCCAGCGGGAGCGACTTCGATCTGATCGACGCGCATTATTTCTATCCTGATGGCGTGGCGGGGGTCCGCCTCGGCGCGGTGCTGGGCAAACCGGTGGTGGTGACGGCGCGCGGTTCGGATGTAACTTGGATTCCGCACAATCGCGCTGCGCGGCGGCGGATCCAATGGGCGGCAGACAACGCTTCCGCCATTGTCACCGTGTCCCAGGCGTTGAAGGACAAGCTCGGCAAGCTCGACGTGGCGCCATCCAACATTTCGGTGCTGCGCAATGGGGTCGATCTCGAACGATTTCGGCCGCGGGACCGTGAGGTGATCCGTGCCCGGCTGGACCTCCACGGCACGGTCTGGTTGGCCGTGGGAAACCTGGTCGAACTCAAGGGCGTGCACATCACTGTGGCGGCCTTGTCTCAGCAGCCAGGGACGACGTTGCTGATCGCAGGCGAAGGGCCCGAGGAAACGCGCCTGCAACAGTTGGCCGAGCGTCTCGGTGTCGGCGACCGCGTGCGATTCCTCGGAACCATTCCGCAGGCCCGGCTGTGCGAGTACTACAACGCGGCCGACGCGATGGTGCTGGCGTCCAGCCGCGAAGGCATGCCCAACGTCGTGCTGGAGTCCCTCGCGTGCGGCACGCCGGTGATCGCTGCGCCTTTCGACGGCGTCACCGAGTTGCTTGACGTGCCGGAAGCGGGGGAGATCGCCAGCGAACGAAGCGCCGAAGCCATTGCTGCGGCGTGGCTGCGTTTGCGCGACCGGGCACCGACGCGCGCAGCCACGCGCCGCGTCGCCGAACGGCTCGGATGGCAGCCGGTGGTGGAGGCGCAATGCGCGCTCTACGAGCGGGTGCTGTCTGCGGTTCCGGATGGCGCAAGGGAAGGAGCCGGGGCATGAACGAGGCAGTGGTCGCCACCTGTCGCGATCATTCGCGGGCAGCACCGGGGACCCGGCCGTTGCGGATCCTGCACGTGCTCGATCATTCTCTGCCCGTGCACACGGGATATACGTTCCGGACGCTGTCGATCCTGGAACAGCAGCGCGCGCAGGGCTGGCAGACTTACCAAATTACAAGCCCGAAGCAGGGCAGCTTCGCCGGCCGCGAGGACCACGTCGAAGACTGGCTGTTCTACCGCACGCCACCGGCTGCAGGTCTTCCCGCAAAGCTGCCGCTTCTCGGGTACCGCTACCTGATGAAGGCGCTGCGCCACCGGCTGGCCGAAGTGGTCGACATCGTTCAGCCCGACATCCTCCACGCACACTCGCCCGTCTTGAACGCTTTTCCTGCAATCGAGGTCGGCCGCGCCGCCGGCATCCCGGTGGTGTACGAGGTGCGGGCGTTCTGGGAAGACGCGGCGGTGGACCACGGCACGGCCATCGAGTGGGGTCCCCGCTACCGGCTTACCCGGGCGATGGAAACCCGCGCGCTGCGCCAGGCTGACGCGGTGACCACGATTTGCGAAGGCCTGCGCGACGACATCCTCGGTCGTGGGATCCCGCCCGGCAAGGTCACGGTGATCCCCAATGCGGTGGACGTGTCGCAATTCGCGTTCAAGGTGCCGGCGGATGCGGAGCTGATGGAACGGTATGAACTGACGCCGGGCGCCGCGTTGGGTTTCGCGGGTTCGTTCTACGCCTATGAGGGGCTGGATTCACTGCTCCGCGCCATGCCGCTGGTGTTGCGGACGGCGCCGCAGGTGCGGCTGCTGCTGGTCGGGGGAGGACCCCAGGATGCAGCACTGCGCAAGCTCGCGAGCCGGCTTGGCCTGGATGACGTCGTCCATTTTGTAGGCAGGGTGCCGCACAGCGAGGTCCAGCGCTATTGCAGCGTCATGGACGTGATGGTTTTCCCGCGCGTGTCTCGCCGACTGACCGAACTGGTGACGCCGCTGAAACCGCTCGAAGCGATGGCGATGGGCAAACGCGTGGCCGCGTCCGATGTGGGCGGGCACAGGGAGCTGATCCGCGACGGCTACAACGGACGGCTTTTCCCGGCCGGCTCGCCCGAGGCACTTGCAAGGTGTCTCGTGGAGCTGCTCGACTCGCCAGCCGATGCCGAGCCGATCATCGCCAACGCCCGCGCGTTCGTCGAGCGCGAACGCACGTGGGAGTCGAGCGTTGCCCGCTATCGCGACGTCTATGCGTCTGCGCGCGAACACCACTTGCGCCGGGATGGACACTTCCATGGCCGCTGATACGCCTGCCGTCGTATTGGGCGCGGGTATCAACGGGCTCGGCGTCGCACGCAGCCTGGCGCGCGCGCGGGTGCCGGTCTGGCTGGCGGATTCCGACGCGCGCCGGGCGGAGATGCATACGCGGGCCGCGAAACCCCTGCAGGTTCCGGCATTGCATGGCGAGACGCTGATCGAAGCATTGCAACGCCTGGGTACGACGCAATTCTCCGGCATGCGGCCGGTGTTGCTGCTGACCCAGGAAGAAACCGTGAAGACGGTGTCGCAGTACCGCGACCGCTTGGCGCCGCTTTTCCGCTTCAGCCTGCCCGCCCCGGAAATCGTCGATGCATTGCTGCACAAGCACGGATTCCAGCGCCTCGCCGAGCAGCTCGGCGGGCCGATCCCGCCGCTGGTGCACGTTCGTGCGCCCGAGGATCTGCCGCTTCTCGAGAAGCTCCGTTATCCGGTCGTCGTGAAACCGGGGGAGCGGCACGCGGCCTACGGGCGGCAGTTCAAGAAGGCCTACCGGGTGGAAAGCGCAGGGGAGGCCGCCCAATTGGTTCGCCGTATCCTCTCGGTGATGCCGGACGTGGTGGTGCAGGAGTGGATCGAGGGCGAAGACTCCGACATCTATTTCTGCCTGCAGTGCCTCGATGGACAGGGGCAGGCGGTTGCATCCTTCACCGGCCGCAAGATCCGTTCCTGGCCGCCGCAGGTGGGGGGAACGGCAAGTTGCACGGCCGCTCCGGAGGCGCACGCCGAGTTGTCGGCGCTGACCGCGAATTTTTTCCGCGATGCGGGCGTGGTCGGCATGGCCGGCATGGAATACAAGCGCGATTCGCGCACGCGGGAGTTCCGGATGGTCGAGCCGACCATCGGGCGCACCGATTACCAGGAAGAAGTCGCCACCTTGAATGGTGTCAACCTGCCGCATGCGGCGTATTGCGCCGAAGTCGGCCTCACGTTTCCTGCGCCCATCGCGGCCCGGCGGCCCGTCGCATGGCGCGTTCGATCGGAGGACGTTCAGTCTGCCGCGTTGCAGGGGCAGCGGGCGGGACAAGGTTTCCCGCGCGGTGGCCCGGTGGCCGACGCATTGTGGCGGTGGCGTGATCCCGCGCCATTTCTCGTGCAGACTGGGCGGCGCGTTCGCAACGCGCTGCACACCAGAACGATGAAAATGATGCCGGGCTCGCGCCCGGCCGGGAGCAAGACGTGAGGGAATTGCTGAATGCCGCCTCTTGCTCGTCATCCCGGCGAAAGCCGGGATCCAAGTTGCTGTTGCTGAATTCAAAATGGAATGACACGCCGCTCCCGCATCTTGTGATTCGGGATAGCGATTTCAAGGATTTTGGTACCGGCGTCCGGTCTTCGCAGTCGGCTTTCGCCGGAATGACGTCAACTCGCGTTGTTTCGAGGCTCGCATGAACGTGGTTGCCAGGTTCTTCCGCAAACGACCGGCCGGCGAACTGTTGGACGCGCGCGCCGGATTGCAGGCGGCGGCCGAGTGGCTGTCGCGCGCCCAGGACGCCAGCGGCTGCGGAGGCGTCAGTGCCTTTTACGATGTCGCGAAAGCCCGGTGGGCTGGCGCTTATCCGGAAACCACCGGCTACATCATCCCCACGTTCTTCCGCTACGCGGAGTTTTCCGGCAAGAGCGAGTACCGCGAGCGCGCCATCCGAATGGCAAGCTGGGAATCCGACATCCAACTACCGGATGGCGGCGTGCGCGCAGGCACGCTGGATGCGGAGCAGGTAGCGCCGACGATCTTCAATACGGGACAGGTGCTGTTCGGCTGGTTGTCCGCCTGGCAGCAGACGCAGGACGAGCGCTTCCGCGATTCGGCGGTGCGTGCCGCCGATTGGCTGGTGGCCGCGCAGGATCCAGATGGAGCATGGCGGCGCTTCGCCTCGCCGTTCGCCCGGCATGCGTTGAACACCTACAACACCCGCGTCGCCTTCGCCCTTGCACAAGCCGGTGACATCCTCGACGAGCGGCGCTATCTCGACGCTGCCGTCCGCAACGTCGAGTGGGCGCTTACCCAGATGCACCCGAATGGATGGTTGGAGAACAACGACCTCGAGGACAATGCCAAACCGCTTACGCATACCATCGCCTACGCGACGCGCGGAATCCTCGAAATCGGCTTACTTGCGGCCAAACCGGCTTTCGTGGATGCGGCTGCGCGCATGGCCAGCGCCGTTGCGCAGAGTCAACGTGGGGACGGCGCGTTGCCGGGCAGGCTGGATTGGTCGTGGCGCGCCGCAGCACGCTGGACTTGCGTCACCGGTAACGCGCAAATGGCCATTATTTGGCAAAGGCTTGTGGCCGAAACCGGCGACGCTTCCCTGAAGCCTGCGGCCGAGCGCGCCAACCGCTTCAACCTGTCGGTCCAAGACGTGGATGCGGCGGATGTGGCGACTCGCGGCGGCATCCCAGGTTCCCATCCGCTCAAGGGCGGATACATGAAGAACCGCTACCCGAATTGGGCAGCGAAGTTCTTCATGGACGCGCTGATGCTGCAACTGGAAGGCGGCTGAGCCATGCGCGATATCGCACTTGCGCTGTTCATCTTCGGGATGGTTCCTTTCATCCTGATGCGTCCGTACGTGGGCCTGCTGGTCTGGTCATGGCTTGGGTACATGAACCCGCATCGGCTTTGCTACGGGTTCGCCTACAGTTTTCCATGGGTGATGCTGGTCGCGATCGTCACGTTGGTGAGTTTGGCGGTAAGCAAGGAACGCAAGAAAGTTCCTTTGACGGCAGTCACCGTGCTGCTGGTGCTGTTCCTGGCTTGGACAGGACTGGCAACATCTTTTGCAGCCGTACCGGGTGCCGCGTGGGGAAAATGGGAAGAATTCGCCAAGGTCCTCGTGATGGTGTTCGTGACCCTGATACTCGTCAATAATCGCGAGCGCATGCATTGGCTCGTATGGATGATCGTGGTGTCATTGGGCTTCTACGGCATCAAGGGAGGCGTATTCACGCTTATCCATGGGGGGACCAACAGCGTCTTGGGGCCGCCCAACAGCTTCATCGCGGACAACAATGCCATGGCGCTTGCCTTGTGCATGGTGTTGCCGTTCATGCGCTATCTCCAACTGCATTCTTCCGGGAAACTGGTGCGCATCGGCTTGGGCATAGCCATGCTGCTCACTGGCATCTCGATATTGGGGACGTATTCGCGGGGCGGGCTCCTTGCCTTGGCTGTGGTAGCTGGCGCCCTGTTCCTGAAGAGCCGGCGCAGGCTGGCGGTCGTCGCCGTCATGGCAGTGATAGCCATTACCGCGTGGACTTTCATGCCATCTCAATGGACGCAAAGGATGGGCACCTTGCACCATGCAAGCGAAACCGGTTCCGGTGAGACTCGAATCCAGTCCTACGAATTTGCGCTCAATGTCGCACTGCATAGCCCCTTGGTGGGCGGTGGTTTTGATGACTACGAGAGTGCATCTTTGTGGCAAGCGCATGCTCCGGCGGGATCCAAGCAACGCGCCATCCACAGCATCTATTTGCGGACGCTGGGTGAACAGGGGTTCCCGGGTCTACTGCTGTACCTCGGCTTGTTGTTCGTGACTTGGAGGAATTGCCGCCAAGTCCGGCGTCACACAGCGGGCAATTCGGACATGAAGTGGGCGTTCGATCTGGCGTCGATGCTGCAGGTCGGCTTGGTGGCTTTCATGGCCGCCGGTACATTCTTGCCCATGGCGTATTTCGATCTGACTTTCCAATTGATGGCCTTGTCCGCGGCTCTGCTTATCTATTGCAAACAAGCGGCCGGTGCACACGAGAGGCTCGGAACGAGCAGCACTGCACGTGCCAGTGCGACCACGGCCACATCGCGTCCCGCCGTCTAAGGACCGGCATATGGGGCGTGCCGTTCTGATGATTGCCTTCCATTTCCCTCCGGCTGCAATGGGCAGTGGGCATCTGCGTACGATCGGCTTTGCCCGCCATTTGCCAGGGTTCGGCTGGGATCCCGTTGTGCTTTCGGCGACGCCCCGCGCTTATCCGTCTGTTGCCCCTGCTTCTGCTGACGCGATCCGGGAAGAGATTGTCGTGGCACGCGCACTTGCATTCGATGCGCGCCGACATTTTGGCATCGGTGGCAAGTATCCAGCGTTCCTGGCCCAGCCCGACCGTTGGAACTCCTGGTGGCCCGCTGCGGTGCTGCAAGGACTGCGGCTTATCCGACGGCATCGGGTGCGGGCGATCTGGTCAACGTATCCGATCATGACCGCTCACTGCATTGCCCGGACATTGAGCGCAATGACGCGGCTGCCATGGATCGCAGATTTCCGCGATCCTGTTTCCAGCTCCGTTGAGGCCGGGAACCCCTACACGCTCGCCTCGCAGCAACGTTGGGAAAGAAGGGTGATGCGGGATGCAACGTGCGCTGTTTTCACCACGCCCGGTGCAGTGCGCGACTATTCGGAGCGTTTCCCTGAAGTTTCCGACAAGGGGCGTGTGGCCTTGATTGCCAATGGGTACGACGAGGATGGATTCGCGGACCTGCCCGTCATGCCGCCTCCTCGGAACGGGAGGCCGCTGGTGATGCTGCATAGCGGCCTCCTGTATCCCGAGGGTCGCAATCCGGTGCCGTTCCTTACTGCACTGGCGCGTCTCAAGGCGGCAGGGGTCGTGGGTGCCGGAAGCATCGAGATCGTGTTGCGTGCCAGCGGCTCCGAGGGGAGCTACGCCCGCGAAATAGAGCGATTGGGACTGGAGAAAATGGTAACCCTCGCGCCGCACGTCTCCAATCGCGAAGCCCTGGAGGAGCAAGCTTCCGCCGACGCGCTTCTGTTGTTCCAAGGTGGTCGTTATGACCGTCAGATCCCTGCAAAGGTATATGAGTACCTGCGGATCGGTCGGCCCATCTTTGCCATGTTGGGACAAAGTGGTGACACGGCGAATTTGCTACGGGAGACGGGCGGCGCCGAGCTGGTGTCGATCGAGGATGTCTCCGCAATCGAGGAACGTCTGCGGGTATTCATCGAAGCATTGCGCACCGATCGCGCGCCACAGGCGAAGCCCGGTTCAATAGCGAAGTGTTCGCGGCGCGAGGGAGCGGCCTTGCTGGCGGGGTTGCTCGACGAAGTGGCGAAGTAGAGCATCTGCTGCAACGGCAATGAATACCTCGCTCGCCGCTGGTTCAAACTCGATCGTCGAAATCGTGGACGCCCCGATATTCCTTACTGGTTTCGCCCGTTCGGGTACCACATGGGTCAACAGGCTCCTGCGCGACTACTTCAGTGTTGGGCTCGTCAATGAAGGGCAGTTCATAGTTGCGTTTGGCTGGCGCCTGGCGCGCTACGGTGATCTGCGACAAGGCGAAAACTTCCGTCGGCTGTTGCGCGAGCTCCGCGATGACGAGTTTTTTTGGATTCTGAAGCGCAACTATGGGGTTGATATCGACTGGCACCATGCGGCAGGTCGCCCTCCGAGCTTCCCGGCAATCGTGCTGGACGTTTTGCGGCAGATCGCGGACAAGCTGGACAAGCAAAGAATCGGCTCCAAGTACCCGGTGTTCGGGCGCTACCTGGGTCTTCTGGACGAGCTGTTTCCCAACTGCCGGGTCGTGCATGTGGTACGCGATGGGCGCGACTGCGCCCTGTCGCACAAACACATGACTTGGGGGCACCAGAACACCTACGCGGCGGCGGTTCATTGGCGGGACTATCTTCGGAAAGCCAGAAGCGCCGCGCAGCGTATGGGCGGCAGGTACCTGGAAGTCCGCTACGAGGATCTACTTGCCGAGCCTGAATCGACCGTGGGGGTTCTCGAGAAATTCCTGACTGGAACTTCCGGCCCCATCACGGAGCGCTTCATGGAAGACAGCCACCGTCTCAAGCCCGAGAAGATCGCGCATTGGCGTGACGCAATGCCAGTGCGCGACCAGGCGATCTTCGAGGGAGTGGCCGGCGACGCGCTCCGCGATGCCGGCTATCCCATCACGGGCACCGGTCATCGACCCACTGTTGTTGCGCGGGCTTTGTATACGCTCCACGACAGGGTGGCCCGTGAAGCATGGCACTGGGCACGCAGGTTCTTCCCCGCGATCCCGGAGCGCAAGGGCTGATCGACTGACGCTCGCGGCTCGCTGCCAGCAGCACTACGTCACGCTTCCGGTTGCGGAATACCGGGCAGGCGGTGATGTGGGATGACGTTCACGGAAACCTGTTTCACCAAACCGCAACATTGCGCTGCCCTGAGTTGACCCTTGCGGTAATCAGGCGCTGCGCGCGGTAGCCGTACTCGCTTGCTTCGGAGCCGGCATCGCCTTCAGGGAAGATTCGAGAGATAGCTTCCGGTTGACTTTCGTCGACCGGCCGGCTTTCCGCGAGCAGTCGCTGCGAGAGTCGACGCAGGATGCCTGCGCTGCACGCGCAGATCCTCCCGGTATCCAAGACAGGTGACAAATGTTTCTGCGGTTGAGCAAGGCGTTGGCGAATCGGCCGACGACGATGTTGCTGGTGCGCTCTGCGGGCTGTCTGGCTATTTGTGGCACCCTCGCCGGGTGTCCTGGAGGGGGCGGCGGGTCTCCCCAGTCGGCCGTGGCTGAAACGTCTGCCGCCCATCCGGGCCCAGCGGGTGCCACCGTGCCGAGTGGCAATACCGGCTCAACGACCGGAAAGGCTCCCAACCTGGATCCCACCCCGTCGACGACCGTGCCGCCAACCAGCGCTGATTCGCACGCCATTGTCACGGCCGTCAACCTTTCAGGCGACTTGCTCCAGCAGGTTCCGGTGACTTTCGGCGAACCATTCCGTGCAGGCGACATCCCGAAGGGGAACACGATTGTTGCTTACATGGGTGGCACGGCGCTGCCGACCCAGGCGGACATAAAGGCGCGCAATTCCGATGGCTCCGTACGGCATGCGATCGTGACGGTCGAGCTGCCATCGCTGGCGGGGCACGCTTCCGCACCGCTGCATCTGCAAGGCGTGGCCGAAAGCACGCGCAAGGGCCAAGCGCTGACCTTGGAGGACGTACTGCAGTCCGGCTTCAATGCCGCGATCGAGCTGAATGTTGATGGGCAGCCGTGGCATCTCGATGCACACTATCTCCTGCAGCATGCCTCTCTCAGCCGGGCGTGTGAATCCTACGCACGCGAGTGTTCGCAGTGGTTGTCGGGCCCGCTGGCGTCGGAGTGGATCGTCGGCGGCCCGGTAATCGATGCACGTGGCAAGCCGAACCCCCACATTGCGGTGTACTTCGCCGTCCGGGCATACGGCCCGGCGCCGGTGAGCCGGGTGCGGGTGGACGTGATTGTCGAGAACGACTGGGCTTACGCGCCCGATCCGCACAATCTCACCTACGATGCGAAGGTCAGTGTCAACGGGCAGCCCGCTTACACCATCGAGCATCTCGAA